>JAZFSJ010000497.1:0-3497 GCA_036446115.1 Thermodesulfobacteriota bacterium
TTCTGTTTCCTCTGAAGATTTCCCATATATTAGAGCGATTGGACAAAGATCACAGGCATCTCCTATACCGTCTTCATCTGTGTCAGTTTGGTCGGGATTAGAATCCTCATGGCAGTTATCTTCATAATCAAAGAATCCATCATCATCAGTATCCACATAATGGACAAGCGTTATTTCTTTCTCAATCACCTGCTTTGAACCGGATTGTAATGCCATCGGTTCTTGATCATGTCCCCAAATATAATCACCTTCTTTTGGTGTTGGCGGCCACTCGTCACTATGCAGCAGTGTGATAGAAAGATAATAATCACCAGCGGATATACAGCGGTCACGGTAATACGAGCATGCTGGGACGGTCATTATATAGGGTTTGTCTATATCGATCTCAGGATCAATCACCTGATTATAATCGGTGCCACCATCCGGGGGTCTACCGGGCGGAAAAGTCCAGTCTTCAGCAGAATAGAGAAATGTCATTAGATATTTGGGTGGGGACTGGAGCTTTTCAGGTACTTTGATAGTAGCGATCACCTGATCGCACTGGTCACTAACGTCTTCCTCGGGAGGTGACGGAGTGAACCCTGTGCATTCGCATGGTCCAAAGCAGTTGCCATCAGACGTACAAACCTGGGCACCCATTTCTTCTTTATCAGCACACTTACATTGTCTGGTCTCACCTGGAGTACATGATTCTAGCTGTCCGTCTGCACATGTAACCGGCGAGGTCGGTCCATTGCGTACGCAACGCACATCTGCTAAGCTATAAATATGGTTGAAAGGAACGGATCCCTCATGAAAAAGGACGTCTGCCACCCAGAAATCGTCATCACTTGCCACCGTAGATGAAACAGTCTCTAGCGGGCGGTCTCCTTCATCAGCGGGGTCATCCTTATTACACGTTCCGGTGAGTTCAGGTTCCCAGTAACATCCACCATCTCCAGGACCTTCATAATCAGGCCCCGGTCCGCATGCTGTGTCAGACATAGCAGCCTTTGGACTGCCTTCATGTATTGGGCAGTCGCCACCCGTCATGGTGCCTGGGTTACCTCTGATAAGGGTGCGCAGTTCATCAATGTTCGGTAGCCTCCAGTCATCATAGCCACCTATCACCAACTCTTCGCAGTACCGTAGTGCATCTGGTTGTGAGAGTCCAGGGTCATCAGGAGTATAGGCGTCTTTCTGCGGATCTTGCCAGCTTAAGTTCGTGTCGGGATCGTTCCAAATCGTGTACTCAGTACAGTCACACAGGTCCCAAGCGTTGCCGCCCGGCTTGCAGACCTGTTCTTTTTCTGTACCATCGGAACAATAACACGTCTGTATACTCCCCGGATTGCAGGCAGCGGTACATATTTCGGAGCCGCTTATGCAAAAAAGGAAAGTTAAAAATAATACTAAGATAAAATAATAAATACATACTTTTTTCATCATTCATCTCCTTTATTTACTTAATTGGTTTAAAATGATTATGAATAACGTATAACATTATTTATTGTTTCTATCAAGTATAAGCCTGCTTAAAATTCTCTTGGGCGGGAATCTACGCTAGAGGCTGTGGCACCTAAAATGAGCAAAAAAGTTTCAGGATACTTGCAAGAGCTAACAGTACTTATTTATTGGATTATTATGCAACATACTCCAATGTAGTGTTGATAATTACGGCTTTCTGATCGGTGTCCTTGATGGTAGTAGTGTTAACTATTTGGTATGATTCTCGACATACAATATATGGTGTATCAAAGAAAAAGGCAGAGCCGTTTGACTCTACCTTTTAAAATGTTTATCAAATCTAAAAATCTATTCTGCTTCTTCAGTAATCAATCCCAAAACCCCATCAACCATTTCCTTCATTCCTTCTTTCAACCCCTCATCCTTTTCCATTGATCTCACTATAGCAGGACTCCATTGGTAGTATAGTTTGACTAATTCTCGACCTTCAGCAGTCTTATTCAGAACGTTATCACGGACCTGTCTCAGAAACTCAACTTCTTTTGAATATTCACCATAGATTTCCTTTGCTGCACAGGGGTTAGGCACTCCATAGAGTGTGGCCCTCTTATCCCCGGGGAGAGCTGATGATATGTCCGTTGGATCGCCAACTCCATAATCATTCGGTGCATTCCAGTCTTCCCATGAGATAAGAAACCGTTTCGTAACAGGATCATAGTCCATGTGAGGATGGTATTGAACTCCGGGTGCAGTGCAGAGGGGGATTTCATCCCCTATGGGAGTTGCCGTGTCATCCAGCCATTGGCCGTAAATGTCGGGATTATCTGAAAGAAAGTAGAACTGCTCAGGGGTGGTAGAGGCTCTGTTATCAGTCCAGGCAAGAAAATACTTTTTCTCCTCTTGTACATAGGACAGTTCAACGGTCCCCTCCATCGACGGACCATCAATAATAAGAAAATCCGGTCCTTTAGGCGTTCCATCTGGATTAAAAAATCCTCCAAATAAAGCTCCTCCAGCAATTACCCCAGCCCTGTGATCTCTCCAGGCGATAAGAAATTCGTTCTTGTCAGGATTATAACAAGGGACCGGAACCCGCTGATCTGCATCTTCTGACGTGCCAAAGTCATCCCTAACGGCAATTTCAGCAATCATGCTCCCATCCTCGGCATCCAGCAAGGCACCGTAAACTTCGCCGTTGTCATACATCCAATCATCCACATATCTGAAGTCTTCCCAGACAACGAGGTAGGTATCATTAGTCGGATTGTAGGCAACCCGTTGGGCGAAAAAATCTCCCACTTGGTTGCCAATTGGAAATGGCCCATGAAGTATATTACCATCCTCATCCAAAATGAAACCAACATTATTCAAGTTCTCATTGATAATACCTCTGTCATTGTATACTACCAGATACTCTCGTCTTGCAGGATTAAAAACGATGTCCGGAAGCATCACTTCCCCCCCACCGCCTCCGTACAGTGCCTGTGGTACAGACTGGAATTCGCCCAGGTTGTTCAGTTTGGTTATGTACAGTTCCCATGGGGCAGGAGGTATTAAAAAGGGAATAGCGGCCATGTATTCATTGGTAAAAATGTTATAAGCAACTTGGGGAGTGTGCTTATCACCCTCCTCAGGTGGAATCTGTTGAACGGGATCTCCCGAGAGTTCACCGTCCTGAGAAATCCATTGGGCATCGAGACTGTTAAAGTTACCAGTACACTCCGCTTCATCACCCGGATCGCAATCGTCTCTCAGTGGCCCGCTTGTATGCCACAAGAGCAAAAATTCACCTTTAACGGGGTTATACACGACTTCAGCATTACTCTCATGCCGAGGGCCGGTGCTAATATCAAAATTATACTTTATAACTTCATAATCCTCCCATCCCGCACCACTCGCATCTGCACCCATGAGAAACAACAAAGTAACACACAACATTCCATACCAAAAAATCTCTCTCTTTTTCATTTTTGCTCCCTCCTTTCTGTAGATTAAAAGATTCAAACAATAAAACCCCACCTTCTCAGAATCCTAAGAAAAAGCAGGGTCAT
>JAZFSJ010000498.1:0-4912 GCA_036446115.1 Thermodesulfobacteriota bacterium
TTTGATGTTTTCTTTCTCATATCTCCCCCTTTCTAATTGTCATCAAATAGATATTTTGACTAGTACAACGGCATGAGAAAAAGCCGAGATCAGTACCAGCAAGAAAACGTATAAAGTCATTCTATCATAATAAGGAATAAGTACCACACCTTATTCCTAATCCCCCTCTAGCTTCTTTTCAAACATGGCTTTTTGTTCCTCAAATGTACTGGTAAGTTCCTCCAGTTCATCAAAGAACTTGTCAATGGTTGACCGGCAGTTATGAATGGATTGTGAAAGCTCCAATATCTTTGGGCCGCTCTGTGCCTGTGATGCCTCCTGCATTGCTGTATTGAGTTCAGTGAGTTTGTTTTCGTGAGTTTCAATAGCGTGCTCCAGCTTAGCAATACGTTTCTCGAGCGGGTTTAAAACCTTTGCCCGTTCGGTTATAATTTCAGAACGCCTGCGCCTTATTTCTTTTTTAGTGGTTTTTTTATCTCTGTCATCTTTCCGGACAGGTTTGGCGATTATTTCTTCATCTCCCCATCCCCCTTTTTCCAGAAACCGCTGGTAGCTTCCCTCGAACACCTCTACCCGTTCATCCTGAAACACAATAAGCCGTTCTGCGAGCGCATGGAGAAACATCTCGTTATGGGTAACCATCACGACAGAACCCTCGAAGTTGTCAATCGCAGCGAGCAGTGCATCGCATGACTCCATATCAAGATGGTTTGTTACCTCGTCGAGAAGCAGCAGATTAACGGGCGTCACCAGAAGCTTACCCAGCATTACCCTATTCTTCTCTCCGCCTGAAAGCACACTGATCTTCTTCAGGGCGTCATCACCTTCAAACATCATGGCACCACAAATATTACGTGCCATCTGCCTGCCAACATCTGAGTGCGAAGCGTTGATTTCCTCCTCTACCGTTCTGCTGTCGACCAGGCTCTTAACGTTGGTTTGCTCAAAGAATCCTTTTGTGACACCGGGGCTGCAGGTAACGGTGCCGCTTTGAGAGGATAATTCCCCTGCCAGAAGCTTGAGGAGAGTCGTTTTTCCTTTACCATTCCTTCCTATTACGCATACGCGTTCGCCCGCACCGACGGTGACAGTCACATTCCTGATGAGCGGTGTCTCAGGATCATATGAAAAGGAAATGTTCCGGGCGTTCAAGACATACTTCCCGCGATAGGGTTTGCTGCGGAACCAAAAGTCGAGTGTCTTAATCTTCTCAAGCTTTTCTCGTATTTTCGTCTTCTCCAGGAGTTTGATCCTTGATTGCACCAGATTTACAAGCCTCGCCTTTGCCCTAAACTTGCTTATGAAAAGATCAATCTCTTTGCGGCGGCGTTCATCGTTGATGCGTGTTTTCTCGTATACCTCCTCGTCCTGGGCGATCTGTGCATAGAACTTCCCGGTATCTCCGGCCATCTTGCGTACCTTTCGGCGATGGATTCCGAGGATGTGGGTAGCGAGTTTATCCATCAAACTCCTGTCGTGGGTGATGAGCATCAGCTCATGAGGCCAGCTGAGCAGAAATCGCTCGATCCAGCGGATGGAGGTTATATCCAGGTAGTTGGTGGGCTCGTCCAGTAGCAAAAGATCAGGCTCGGAGGCAAGTGCTTTGACCAGATTCAGGCGCACCTGAAATCCTCCTGAAAATTCTCCGGGATGCCGTTTCATATCCTCAGTGGAAAAACCGAGTCCCGCGAGCGTCTTTTCGACCTCCCAGTGGTGGCCCTGCTTTCCTTCAGGAATCCCCCTCATTGCCTCTTTCAGTACCGTACTCTCGCTGAACTCAAGCTGCTGGCGAACGTAGCCAATACGGTAGTGCTTAGGAATGGTGATGGTGCCTGTATCAGGATGCTCTTCACCCACTATGATGCGGAAGAGCGTCGTCTTCCCGTGACCGTTTCGTCCCACAAGTCCGACACGTTCTCGGGGATTGACCCTAAAGTTCACCCCTTCAAAGAGCAACTGACTCCCGAAGCTCTTGGTGATATTTTCTACACTGATCATACCTGCACCTTGCCCCGTCAGACGGCATTTCTAATATTTTAGTCAGATAAATAGTAATCCCCTATCCTTCCTGTTTTTGAAAGAAAATCACCAGATTTTGAAAGATACTATCATATATAGGGTAGAATGTAACAGGAGTTTTTTTTGAGAAGCTTGAAGGAGGAATACAGAGTACATTATAAATAGTTATTAAACCCAATTTTTGCAGTAGGCGTCGTAGCAAGGCACAGAAAACCTTGAGTGAAACGCACAGTTATTAACCTTCCATCGATAACGGAATTATGTCACTCTCATATAACAGCTATAAGAGTCAAACGGAGATCTAACTCCTTATTATCCGCCTTGTTTGGGCGCTACTTCTTCGCGATGGGGTCTTTACCGCTTTCGTAAACCTTGGCGATTTGATGGGCCAAGTCATCGAGAAAATGGGGGCCCTTATCACGATATTTCATGATCTCCTCATCCGATAATCTCACAGTGACACTGTACGTCGCGGTACCGCCACAGATCACGTTCAGATAGAGTGACTCGTCCGGAAACGAAAAAAGTTCGTACTTACGTTCACGGTTGGTATGGTCAGACTTCATTTTCTTCATTTTACCTCCTTTGAAACCTTCTATTCATAACGAGGTTATATCTCTTTTAACTCCGAAGCATCTCAATAATTTCTCCGTGATCGGGAAAGCGGCCAACCTTGTGCTTTGAGAAAATGAGATTCCCATTTGCAACGACATCGAAGATGCCATCGCTACCTGGGAACAACTCCGGCTCGGTGCCGAACTCTTCGGATATTGCAGCCGCCAGACTGGTGGCCTCCGGAAGATAGTCTCAATCTACACAATAGGTAATGAAGATTCGCATATCGCTCCTCCCTATTCGTTTTCTTCTATCATTATAGAATTAAAATCGATTGATTTTTCTCTCAAATGTTTAATGTTAAGATATCTTTCTGAGGCAAAGCACTCTCTTAATGATTTTTTATCTTTAAATGCAATTATTACGATTCTCTCCGGTTCCCAGGCTTCAGACATCGGAGTTATTTTCCCTTTTCTCACTAGATAGTGTCCCCCAAAAGACTCAACGATAGGTTTGGCCTTTTCTAGATATTCACTAAATTTTTCATTATCCCTAATCTTTATATCAATTATCAGATAAACTTTCATGATCCCACCCCCCTAACAATTAATAGACGTGATTATCAACCTTCCATTCATAACAGGATTAACGGAACTACGTTCCTTTCAACTGATCTGTCAAACTCAGTCGACTCCATCAATTGCCAAAAACTGCCCTGTGGCTGCACCTGCTCGGAGTTTCTTTGCCTCCTGGTACTCTTGAGAATAGTAAAACTCCTTAGCCTTTTCAAAAGACGGGAACTCAATAAGGACCACCCTTCGTGTCTCCTCAGGTCCTTCCAAAGTCACCATATCCCCTGCGCGAACAATGAACTTTCCACCATACTTTGCGATTGCATTAGGAGTCTTTTTTGTATATTCCTTATAACGATCCCAATCGGTTACTTCTACTCTTGCCAAAAGATAAGCAGCCATGCAAATACTCCCCTTTACCTGTGTTTAGGTTGATCAATTAACAGAACTACGTTCCTTTTATCACTCCTTTCACGTCTTTTTCAACATTAATACTTTTCTTTATAACCTTAGTAAACGAAACAACCATAGTGCTCCCAGGCTCATCCACACACCATTGACCACTGAGAGCAGAAATCTTATAGCAATATCGCTCATCGTTTGCTGAATGGGATACGCACTTCTGAGCATACCAAAGAGTCCCAACATGAAGGTAATACCGATTATATAACGTACAAAGCCTCTCCACCCACTCGCACGTACGGAAAAAGGCAAATATCGAACTTTCAATGCCGCCCCAATACCAACCCCAACCAACACCCCCAGTTGATAAACCATAAAGCTGGTGAAATGCATGAGCAGCATCCCAAGTGGTACTAACAACGACAATAGTATCTGAACACTGAGTATCTGACTGGTTATCCAGCTTTCAATCTTTGGCTGGAGAACGAGATAGAGAGCGAGAAAAGCAATACCCATTGCCCATCCGGCTAGCACGTCGGTAGGAAAGTGAACGCCCAGGTAGACACGCGAGAAACCAATGAGTACCACTACAATAGCAGATAATAGCCAACACCAATTTTTCTTGGCCCAGACAGCTATGCTGCCCCACAAAATGAGAGATCCCTGGGCGTGACCGCTGGGTAAGCCGTATCCTCTGGCGGATCCAATAGCAACACCAGGGTCAAACTCAAATGGGCGGGGTTGGGAGAAAAAATCTTTGAGAAAAAAATTACAAAAGGCCGATAGACAACACAATACGGTCAAGCGCACCCCCAAATTATAGTCCACACACCAGAATAGAAGAGGCAACACTAACAAAAAGGACATACTGCTACCCAGGCTGGTAATAGCAAGAAAGATACTGTTGAGCAGCGGGTTTTGAACCTGTTGGATGATGCGAATTACATCAAGGCCCCATTGTAAAATAATTTCCATTTAATTTCATCGCGAAAGTGGAAGAGGAAAGAATATAGTTCCTAAGACAACTCAAAGATATCATATTAACCTTCCATTCATAACATAAGTGGGATTATGTGTATAATCAATTTCATTGGAAACATCCGGAAAGGTGTTCCATTTAATTATTCTTTTTCAAACATTTTCAAAAAACATCATACATTATAAAGTGATATAAAACAAGGAGTTTCAAGAGACAACTTCGGCCCCAGTGAAATATTCTCCTAATTTCACGGGGTAAAATTGCGGATTGCGGAATGATGAAGTCACAGAGAGTACAGAGAAAAATCTGGCAATGTTCAAAACCTAATTTTTGATTGGGCCACAGAATTCACGGAAGGATTTTAAAATCTAAAAGGCTAGATGCA
>JAZFSJ010000499.1:0-3149 GCA_036446115.1 Thermodesulfobacteriota bacterium
GATTCTACATCTATTTCTTGTATTTTCCCCATTCATGAAATTTCAGTGCTTTGGTATGAATTCAAAAAAGTATCATTTGTAGACAAACGGTATCACGATTTGACTAATAAAGCAAATGAATATGTTAATGATTTTTCTGAAATTGATGATAATGGAGAGACATTTAGATATCCGTACTCAAATGAAAATCATAAACACTTGACTAGCCTTTACTGTATTGATATAAAAGATTTTGGAATTAGATTTTATGAACTTCACTGGAAAAAACAGACAAAGTGACCCCTTCAGGCCGATTTCAATTGACCACCCCATTGCCGGACTGATTTGACCACCTCGCCGGATGAAAGGGACCACCTTTGGCCGGAATATTTGACCACCCAGTATTGGATCTTTCTTGTGCCGATTAGCACATAAATGATTAATCTTCCAAGGTTATTAATTAATAATCATTTATGCCAAATCATTTAACGCACATGAAAAAAGTAAGAATTATTATTCGATTGTACACCGAGGGTGTAAGTAAGAAAACCATCAGTGAAAAGAGTGGATGCAGCCGCAATACTGTAAAAAAGTACATCCGCCAGTTTATTGCCCTGGAGATGAGTATTGAGGAGCTGAACAAGCTCAGCAATACTTCATTAGAAGAGTTATTCAAGACGGACCCTTCTTTATCTAATGAGAAGCTTGAGACCTTAAAAAGCTATTTTCCTGATATGGAGAAGGCCTTGAAGCGAAAGGGTATTACCCGGGAGTATCTGTGGCATAAGTATATGTCAGATCATCCTGATGGTTACCGGTTAAGTCAGTTCAAGGAACATTACAATCGATGGCGGAAGCAGTCAGCCGGGGTGATGCACATTGAGCATAAAGCTGGTGACAAGATGTATGTTGACTACGCTGGCAATCGCCTTGAGATCGTTGATCCTGATACCGGAGAGTTGCGTCAGGCAGAGGTGTTTGTGGCCATACTGGGAGCAAGCCAGCTCACCTATGTTGATGCGAGTCTCTCACAGAAGAAGGAGGACTTTATTCAATCCTGCGAGAATGCCCTTCACTATTTTGGTGGTGTACCGCAGGCCATTGTAACGGATAACCTAAAATCAGCGGTAATTAAAAGTGACAAGTATGAGCCTACACTGAATGAAGCCTTTCGTGACTTTACTCTTCACTATGGTATATCAGCTCTTCCTGCCGGACCCTACAAGCCACGACACAAAGCTTTGGCCGAGGGTATGGTAAAAATCATATACCGGGTTATTTATCCTGAGATCCGTAAAAAGACTTATACAAACCTTACTGATTTGAATAGGGATGTTCTCACAGAACTGGACAAGCTTAACAACCAGTTGATGAGAGGTCGGCCCTACAGTCGCCGGATGCTATTCGAGGAAACTGAGCGAGAGACCCTTCAACCTTTATCACCACATGTCTTTGAAATACGGCATAAAAAGGTTGCTACGGTGATGAAGAACAACCATGTGAGCCTGAGCGTGGATAAGCACTATTACAGTGTTCCTTATGAATACATCGGAAAAAAGGTAAAGCTATTTTACAACCAGGTCGATGTGGAGATATATTATCAGTATGAAAAAATCGCCACCCACCAAAGGGATCTTCGCCCCTTCCGGTACACCACTCTATCAGAACACCTGTCTACGAACCACAGGTATTTTACCGACTGGACTCCGGAGGGATTTATTGAGCGGGCCGAGAAGGTTGGAACCAGTACACGGGTATATATAACCAAGGTTTTAGAAAAGCCCCAGCATGCTGAACAAGCTTATCGTTCCTGCCAGGGCATCCTGAATCTGGCTAAAAGGGTCGGCAACGAGCGACTGAATAATGCTTGTGCCAGGGCAGACTTTTTTGGGGAGTACAGCTATAAAACTGTCAAAACCATTATTGAGAGGAAGCTGGATTTTACAGATCTCTCTAAGGATGATGATATAAAGACCCTCCCGCTGCACAATAACATCAGAGGCAAGAGATATTATAAGTAATCGTTAACGGCCACCTGTCATGATCCTGTTGGTCATAATGGGTGGCCTTATATAAATCCTAAAAATCAAAAATCATGAATGCAAAAACACTAGAAAAAATGAAAAGTATGAAGTTCAACGGCATGGTCCGGGCCTTTTCCAGCTGTCTGGAAGACGGGCAGATGTCAAAAATGACAGCAGATGAGATGCTATCTTTCCTGATCACTTCGGAATACGATGACCGGCATAACCGTCGTATCGATAGGGGTATCCGCAATGCCAGGTTCCGGTATAGCGCCAGTATCGAGAAATTGTATTATGGTCCCGAAAGAAATCTTGAGAAGAACCAGATGTTGCGTTATGCAGAATGTGATTTTATTGATAAAGCTGAGAACATCCTGATCACCGGCTGCACTGGGATAGGCAAGAGCTACATTGCATCTGCCCTGGGAAATCAGGCTTGTCTCAAGGGGTATAAGGTCTTCTATATGAATATTGCTAAGCTCTTTGCAAAGCTGAAGATGATGAAGGCAGATGGATCCTACCTGCGGGAGATATCCAGAATAGAAAAACAGGATCTGTTGATCCTGGATGACTTCGGTCTACAACCTTTGGATAATCAAAACCGCTCGGCAATGATGGAACTAATCGAAGACAGGCATGGCAGAAAATCAACCATCATTACTTCTCAATTGCCTATTAAGGAATGGTATGATGTAATCGGTGAAAAAACAATGGCAGATGCAATCCTGGATAGATTGGTTCATGACGCACACAGGATCGACATTGATGGAGACTCCATGCGAAAAAATAAAAAACTCAGAAATTTATAGTGAGTAAACTTTTAATAAAATATATTTGTATTTAAGCTCATTGGCTTAAGAAAAGTTCTTTACTGTAGTTGTCAAAAAAGAGGGGGTCAAACAATCCCGGCTTCCAGTGGTCAGGTTCAACTGGCGAAAGGGGGTCAGGTTCGTCGGTTTTTCCACTCCGGGATTCCCCCATGGTATTTCTGAATTATTTTGTTAGCCGTATCATGAAGTGGGATTATCACTTGATTCATTGTTTTAACCTGCCTCAATTGGATAAAATCACCTTTGATGTTAGCCGGCTTTATACTGTTAAGATCTGAATAGCGGAGTCCGGTAAAACATCCCAGTACAAACAGGT
>JAZFSJ010000500.1:0-7018 GCA_036446115.1 Thermodesulfobacteriota bacterium
TTTCTTATTTATTGTTTATCTTGTGTCTCTTCCTTTGAGGATTCAGCTTTTTCCTCTTTCTTCTCGTCTGTTTTTTTATCTTCTTCCTTCAAATCCTGCAGGGTCTTGTTCATCTTGTCGATCTGGTATTTGCCAACCAGGAAGATGGTCTTCTTCGCCTGATTTTTAACATAGTACTGAGATTTTTCTTCGTCCTTTTTCCCTATCAGAATTTTCTTCTCTTCTTTATCTTCTAATATTGCAGTGATGCTTATCTGGGGTTTATCGAGCTGATACTTTTTAAGGTCATAATCTTCGGCAAAGTCGACAGCCTTAAGCGAGGCAAGGGTAATTTCAATAGCGTCAACTTCCTCTTCTTTAGCATTTGCTTTCTCCGGCTTGGTAATCTGCCACTTTCCTTCTACATCCTTTTGGAGTTCAATTTCCTCTGTAAGAGTTTTCAGGGTGAGATGAGTTATGGTTCCAGGTAGGAAATTGAGAATGGTTTTGTCTCTCCAGTTTTTAATGGTTTTGTCAAAGGTAGGCTTTACAGCCCCTTGCGCTAGTATAACTTCATTAGATCCTTCCTTTCGCAGGTAAGTGCTGAATATGCTGGGCCCGGTTTTCCCTATGTAAAAATGTGCCAGCATTTGCTGGTCAGCATCGGAGATTTTAACCTCTACCCCTTTTCCCTGATTAACTTGAAAGGGTTCATGTTTCTTCGGATTATTGGAGGCTATGTTTTCCCGGGTAAAGTTTTTAACTGTAGTAAGGGCGTTATCTACCAGGTTTGAGTCCGCGGTAAAACCATCGGTGTCGCTAATCAGCCAGACTTCTTCTTTTCTTTCCAGAGATAATTCTTTAGCAGGGCTTTTAACCTCGATCTTGGTTGCTTTAGCTGTGTCAAAACCGGAAAAGAGGGTAATTACTCCTTTTCCCTTCTTTTGCGCTCTTTCCGACAAGGGACCTTCAAAAAGGTAAACAAAGAGAAGAAGGATAATGAAAATGCCGAAAAGAATAACAGTAGTTTTAGCCTTCATGTAACCTCACTAAAAATATTCCCAGGAAACCTACATTCACCACGCCAGGGCCTCTCTCCTCTTTTTTCTCCTTCTGAGGTAGAAAAGCAGCAGTCCATATAGTATCAGTACTAGTGGAACTCCAAACATGTTAAGAGATTTGATCAGGGTCTTCATGTATTCTGTTGTTTCCTTAAGAGGCCGGTCGGTGGCTCCTCGAGACCGAATGCCTATCAATTGTTCACCCAAAGTAAGCCAGTCAACGATGTTGAGGAGGAACAACTGATTGCCCTTAAATTGGGAGAGAAAATTATCGGAGATGAATCGAGAATTTCCAATCACAACGATTTGGGTTTCAGGACTTTCCTTGATGATTTCCCTTTGTGCCTCGGTTTCCTTCTTTTCTTCATCCGTGGGGATGGGTTTGTCTGCATAAAAGCTTTTGAATTTGCCGGAAGCCGCCAGAACGAGGGGATAGCTTTCCGTTTTTATCCCTGGGCTGTAGAATTGCTGTTGGGGGTTGAGCATGTAAAAACCTTTGCGTGCCCAAGAAACCGGTGTGGATTTTGCCAGCTCTGTTATAGTTATTCCGTCGGGTTTTTCATCCAGTGCTTTGATCGAACTGGTCCAGGGTAAAACAAGAGATTCCAGATTGCTTACTGCAGGATTATCAGGAGAGAATCCTTTGCTGAGCACCTTTACCCAGAAAGGATAGGGTAGTTGGAAAGTCATAAAACCACTCCGGAAAGCTGCAGGGGCATTAGCACGATCTAAAACAAGGTTTTGCTCGACTTTGATACCGTAGTGCTCTAAAAGGTCATCCGTTCCGGGTTGAAAAGGAGATGCCTGCAGAGTGCCTTCCTGTATTTCTACTGTATCTATGAGAAATATAATTTTAGCCCCACGCATTAAGCATTGATCGATCTCGTATTTTTGGGTGTCTTTTAATTCCCGGGGACCTGCAATAATCAGCGTGTCACTTTTTCCTAGTGCCTCTGTTCCCTCTTTTAGCTCCACCTGTTCTACTTTATACTGTTTTGTAAGAAGTTGTTGAGCCGCTTGGTAACCTTTAGAGGCATCAGGTCCCTTTCCCGTAAAGATACCTACTGTCTTGGTCTCTGTGCCGGTTACTTTAATAATGGAGCTGGTGAGATTATATTCGAGAGTTCCAGTTTCATTGACAAAGGGAATTACTTCTTTTTTATCAGCATAGAAGATAGCCATGCCCAGGTAAACATTGGTGAGTTGGGCCTGATCTTTTTCAATAATATTTAATTGCACCTGAGGAATTCCCATGAATCGGAGCTCTTGCTGCAGTCTGGGGTCCTCCGTGGGGTCAATAAATATTGTCGACAGGTTTCCACCGGCATAAGCCTTGTATTCATCCAGGATATCGGTAATTTCCCGTTTTAAGTTAACCAGATAAGGAGGGAACTTTTTTGAAAAGTAGAGTTTAATGTTGACAATGTCATCCAGGTTTTTCAGTACTTCCTTGGTGGAAGGTGTGAGTGTGTATCTCTTGTCTTGGGTGAGGTCAATCCTGGCAAAATGCCGGAGGAAAAAGAAATTGAGTACGGCAAGAATTCCCAGAACAATGAGGGAAACCGCTATATAGTTGGTGCTGTATTTCAAAAGTCTGGTGGTATGCCTTCCTACTTCCATTTTCTGCTCTCAATCGCAAGGGTGTTAAGAAAAAGAAAAAAACCAATTATCGAGGAGTAATAGAGAAGATCACGGGAATCTATAACTCCCCTGCTGATACTCTCAAAGTGGGCGCCTAATCCAAGATAGGTGAAGACAGGAGATAAGATGGCAGGTGCGGACATCAAGACAATATCTTCTCCTATAATAAGGAAAGCGAAGCAGACAACGATGCTTACGATAAAGGCGACTATCTGGTTTTGGGTAAGAGAAGAAATGAAAAGGCCGATAGCCAGATAAGCCCCTCCCATCAGGCATGCCCCGAGATACCCACCTATAATGGTGCCGTTATCAGGTTTCCCCAGAAAATAAATAGTGAGGGCAAGGGGGAAAGTAAGGAGCACTGCGATAATCAAAAAGATAAAGCTCGCGAGGAATTTACCAAGGACAATCTCATAGTCTTTAAGTGGCAGAGTCATAAGAACTTCCATAGTTCCCATCTTTTTTTCTTCAGCCCACGCTCTCATGGTGATGGCGGGTGCCAGAATAAGGAAGAGCCAGGGCAAAATACCGAAAAGGGGTCGCATGTGAGCTTGACCGATAAGAAAAAAGGTTCGGAAGAAGAGCCAGTTTGAGAAGAGGAGAAAGGTAATAATAAAAATATAGGCAATAGGAGAGTTGAAATAACTCTTAAATTCTTTTTGAAAAATAGTGAGCATATTTCTCATGATGTTAACCTTCTCCGGTAGTAAGTTGAAGAAAGATATTTTCCAAATCAGCTGTTTCCTTGTGTAGCTCTGTGAGACTCCACCCATTTTGGGAAACCAGGAAAAAAAGTTCCTCAGTTAAATCTACTCCGATGTCACTTTTGATTTCGAATTGATTAAGTTTCCCCTCTTTTTCACTAATCTTTTTGAACTCTTTTATTTTTTCCATTGTTTCCAGTTTAGCCTGTACCTCCGGTAATGGTCCTCTGATGGTGATGTAGATGATTTCTCCCCCTTTGGCTTGACTCGCCATCTCATCCGGAGTCCCACTTCCCACTATCTCTCCCTGGTGAATGATGATGATGCGATCACAGGTGGCTGAAACTTCTGGAAGGATATGGGAACTCAAAATGATGGTTTTTTCTTTGCCTATTTGTTTGATCAGTTCTCTAATTTCAATAATCTGTGTGGGGTCAAGACCAATGGTAGGCTCATCGAGAATTAAGATATCAGGGTCGTGAATAAGGGCCTGAGCCAGTCCCACCCTTTGACGGAAACCTTTAGAGAGTTCTCCTATGTTTTTCCCTAACTCTCCCCGTAGACCACAGAGTTCGATAACATGCTTTATCTTTTCCTTCCTGGTGGAAGGAGGAATAGCTCTCACTTTTGCGATAAATTCGAGATAATCTACTATCCCCATATCCATGTAAAGGGGGTTGTTTTCAGGCAGGTAACCAATCAGTTTTCGTACTTCCAGTGAACTTTCAAATACATCAAACCCTGCGATGGTTACATTCCCGGAATCTGCAGGATGATAACTGGTAAGGATACGCATAGTAGTAGATTTACCTGCGCCATTGGGGCCCAGGAATCCCAGGACTTCACTCTTTTTCACCTCAAAAGAAATATCTTTGAGTGCTACCGTGGACCCGAAACTTTTTGATAAGTGGCTTGCATTAATCATATTTTTTATCCATATCCAATGAAATATACAACGTATGAAAGGGGAAAATGGTTGATTAAACCTGGAAACATTACAGACGGAGATATTTGAGTATTTATAAGAACTCTCCATTTTTTGTTCATGGGATTTTAAGTAAAACCTATAGAATTGTCAACAGAAAAATAAAATCAAAATAAAAAAATTCCTAATGAGATGTCTGGAAGTATGATACTATGAAAAACAGTGTTTGAAACAACGGAAAGTTTAGAGTGGCATATTACTTATCAAAAATAGCAGAAGACCACGGGCGTGAGCCCGTGGATGAATGCCAAGGCTTAAAATAAAAAACCTTAAAAAATCAAAGTGCCACGGGCGTAAGCCCGTGGGTATCTACTGTGTTGCGGGGTGTATTAATTATTGTTCTTCGTGAGCCCCATTAGATTAGAAGTATTGGTAGGAGTACTACACTATTTACAATCCTTCTTGATTTGGATTACACCTGTCTGTTAGAAATTACTTTTACTCTAACGGGGTAAACTTCGTGGTTTTATTGGTTTAGGGGGAAATGCATGTTCGGTTTTACTGGGAAAATTCTCTACCTCGATTTAACTACTACTATCAGATCAACCAAGGACCTTGATGAATCCATTTCCCGGCACTACCTGGGTGCAAGTGGATTGGGCGCCCGGATTTTATCTTCCATGGACTGGCAAGTTGACCCTCTTGCCCCTGGAAATCGGCTTGTTTTTATGACAGGTCCTTTGACAGGGACCCCCGCTCCTCTTTGTTCACGATATTCGGTATGTGCAAAGTCTCCCTTAACCAATATTTGGGGGGAGGCACATGCGAGTGGATTTTGGGGACCTGAGCTCAAAGCAGCGGGGCTGGACGGGATTATTCTTGATGGAAAGTCGGAGAGACCAGTATATATCTGGATTAAGGATGGCAAGGTTATAGTAAAGGATGCACGTCACCTTTGGGGAAAAGATACTTATGAGACTGAGGAAATCATCAAGCAGGAGTTGGGCGATAAAAAAATAAGAGTTGCCTGCATAGGCCCTGCAGGTGAAAAGCTATCCCGAATTGCAGCTATCATTAATGATCGTGGAAGAGTAGCGGCCCGTTGCGGTATAGGAGCAGTAATGGGCTCCAAAAACCTCAAGGCGATAGCGGTGAGAGGGACACAAGAGGTGAAAATAGCCTGGCAAGAAGAATTCCGTCACTTGACGGGAGAGTTGGTAAGGGTTGCTCGGGAATCAACAGCGGGGAAATATCTCAGAGACTATGGTACCGCAGGTGGAATGGATCCCTTTCATGAGCTTGGTGATGTCCCCATTAAAAACTGGCAAGAGGGTTTTTGGGAAGAGGGATGCCATAAAGTTTCGGGTCAGGTTATGACGGAAACCATTTTGACGGGTCGCTATGCCTGTAAAAGATGTCCTATAGGCTGTGGAAGATTGATTGAGCTGAAAGATGGACCTTATAAAGGGCTTAAGGGAAAAGGTCCTGAGTATGAGACGGCAGCTGCTTTTGGTCCCCTTTGTCTGAATGACGACTTGCATGCGGTAACCAAAGCTAACGATCTTTGTAATCGCTATGGACTGGATACTATCTCTACGGGTGCCGTTATCGCTTTTGCTTTAGAGTGTTACCAGGAGGGACTGATTACCAGAAAAGAGACAGATGGAGTGGACCTTGTCTGGGGTAATGGGGATGCCGTTGTTGCCATGGTTGAGAAGATAGGTGAAAGAGAAAAATTAGGTGATCTTTTGGCTGAAGGGTGTAAGAGGGCAGCAGAGAAGATCGGCGAGGGTTCAGATAAATTCGCCTTCCATGTAAAAGGGTTAGAACTACCCATGCATGATCCCCGGGCCTTTGCCAGTTGGGCTGTATCCTATGGTACTGCCAGTCGTGGGGGGTGTCATATTCAGGCTCCTACTTTCTGGGTGGAAAGAGGGCTTACCTTCCCTGATATAGGACTTGATGACCCGGGGGATCGCTTTGCATCAGAAAAGAAAGGAAGGATGACTAAACTATTCCAGGATTTCTGTGAGGTGGTAGAATCGGCGGGCGTCTGTAAATTTGCCTTATATGGTGATTTTCGCTCACGACATGTACTTTCTTTACTGCGTTATGCAACGGGATGGGACCTCACGCTTGATGAAATGATGAAGATAGGTGAGAGGTCTTTTAATCTTAAAAGGTTGATTAATAGTAAATGTGGTATGTCGAAGAAAGATGACATGTTACCGGAAAGAATTCTTACCCAGTCGCTTGCCAGTGGAGGGACTAAGGGTTATCTACCTGACCAGGAGAAGATGCTCAAAGAGTACTATCAGGAGAGAGGGTGGGATGAAAATGGGGTTCCTACTCCCGGTAAACTGCGAGAACTTGCCTTAAATGGGATTTAATAAAAGAATTTCATCGCTAGAACCCACGAATCCTTTAATCCGATTAAGCAACTAAAATAGAGACAATTCTAAAGTGAGAAGATTACTTTTTGTTATAGTGATGCTGTTAGTAGTAAGTGCTCTCCTTCCCCGGCCAATTCTTGCTCAAGATATCTCTGTTTTGATGCGTGAGGGTGATGCCCTTTGGGTAAAAAGGCAAGATATGGACAAGGCGAGGGCATCTATTGATTCCTATAAAAAAGTGTTGGAGGTGGATGCTAAAAGCTATGAGGCCTACTGGAAAATTGCCCGTGCCTACTTTTATCTGGGAGATCTGCT
>JAZFSJ010000501.1:0-4027 GCA_036446115.1 Thermodesulfobacteriota bacterium
CTCCTCTCTTTCATTACACACCTCCTTGGTTATTCTTCTGATAACTCTAACCTTTCGGTGTGTCCACTATTTTGAGGAAAGTGCCCACCCCCTTTTAGTGATAATGTGTGAAATGTATGTATAGGACTGATTATCCCAGATTTTGCAGTAGACGTCGTGGCGAGGCGTAGAAAACCGCAGCGAAACGAGCAGTTGGAGCGATTTGTAGCTTTCAGCTAGCCGGTAGTTAAATTTGATATCACACTTCATGCCTTTAAGCGTTGCTTCAAGGCATTCTGCCGGTCCGACGAAGGCATATTTATAAATATGCTGAGGAGCAAAATAGTGAAACAAGCGTTGCAGCAAGGATTTGAAAGCTTTTAAGCTTTCCGGAGTTTAATATAATTATATATTCTACATGACTTACGGCTTCGCCTTGGAGTCATGGGCCGGTCAAGCCGCAGTAGATGGCTACTGCAAATACTGGGTTTAACTACATCTTCATAATTATACTACACGTGTCTTTGACTCGTCTGAGTTGGACCACTACCACAACGTTACTATCAATCATCATAAAGGGTGTCTGAAATGAAAATATTAGGTTTTTTGGGTAGTCCACGGCTTAATGGAAACTGCAGTAAATTGTTGAGAAAGGCTCTTGAGGGTGCTGAAAGCGCGGGTGCTGAAACAAAATTATTTGAACTGATCAATTATAATATTATGGACTGCAGGGGATGCAGCAACTGTTTTTTAAATAATCCAGATTTACTCATCGGGGAGTGTTCTTTAAAAGATGATGTGGCCTCACTACTGGAAGAATATATTAAAGCTGATGGCTACCTGTTTGCAAGCCCGGTGTATGATGTGTATGTAACCGCACTGATGAAGAGGTTCCTGGAAAGAAAAATAGCTCTCACCTACAGGGTTCCGGATTCGGGAACAATAATGCCCTTTTCACGTGTGCCAGCTAACTTTAAAAAGAAGGCTTCCATGATAGTTACTGGCAACTGTGGTGATGAATATGGCGAAGAGATGGGTGGTCCATGTTATGAGGCTATGGAAAGTCACTTAATGCTAGAACAGGTGGACACAGTTGACAGGCTCTATGTCGGTAGTGTGGAAACCATAACGGAAGAAGCCTTCTCAGAAAGAATGAATACCGCATACCAGATGGGAATACGGCTGGTTAAAGAAGTAGAGAGGGCACGAAAGGAGTGAGTAAAATGGAGTCAGAGCAAGACTCCATAAAAGAGGAAAAAATCCTATGGAAAAAGATGAGCTTAGACAGGCCTTACATCTCGGGAAAATTGCGCAGGTTGGTTTTGTGGTGCGCGACCTCTCTCAGAGTATTAAGAACTACCAAGAGATCATCGGCATAGGGCCCTTCACCACCCTTGAACTGCGTCCGGAAAAAAGCTTTATCAAAGACCGAAAACCGGATTTTCATCTCAAGATAGGTTTTGCCCAGTTGACAGAGGAGTTAGCCCTGGAGCTAGTCGAGGTGGTAGGAGGCGAACCCTACCACAAGGATTTTCTGGAAAAACACGGGGAGGGAGTGCAGCACCTGGGATTTGTGACTGACGAGTACGACCAGGTGTTAAAAAGGGCAGACAAGCTGGGCATCGAGGTGCTCATGTGGGGGGAAGCTGATGTTCCCGGAGCAGGACATATCCGTGCAGCCTATCTGGATACCTCCAACCTCATGGGAGTGATGGTTGAAGTAATTGAGATGGGATAGTCTATTTAGTATTCCTTTGGTGCTTCCCTGATTCTATTTACTCCTTTGTAATCTAGGGAAGTATAGTGAGGGTAAGTGTTTCAGTTCCTTCTTCTGTAGCGGTAGTTACCGTTACCTCTACTTCAAAGTTGCCGCTTGCATCCATGCCTACAGGATTAGTCATAGAAAAAATGAAGATCAAATCCGTCGATAGTGCAACTGTCCAGGGGGGTGTTATCATATCACCGCTAAAGCTCACGGTCGTTTCAGAATTAAAGTTGGCATCGCTGCCTGCAATCAACAGGAAGAGGGGAAGCGGTATCAAATGGGAGGAGAAAGCTGAATCAGGAATGAGTTTAATGTTGAGAGGTGCCAGTGGTGGCAGGCATGTATCATTTTCCTCATCACATATCTCACCGGAAGCACATGGATTATCACCTGCCTGGCATTCGCCCTCCACACACCTCTCCTCACCGTTACAGAATAATCCATCATCACAACCCTCATTTCCCACGCATCCTACAGATATGTAATAACCGCTTGCGTCTTTCGTGAATATCCTCTCGATCTGCCGATTGTTGAAGTCAGTATAAAGTAGAGAGACTTGCCCTCTTATATTTCTCAGACTGGGAATAGAAAAAGCACCATTAATAACCTCCGTGCTCTCTTGTAGTGAAGGATCATTCAGGGGTGTAATGACTATTTCTCCTTCAGTTTGATTTTTAACTATCCCAAAAACTCCGGTTTCATCCACACCGTAACTGTTAAAAAATGCTCGACTGATTTCCCCTTCGGGAGTATCTGCCGTAACTACAATTTTAATTCTTCCTCTATACCCGGAAGGCATATCTGGATAAATATCTATCCATCCATAATCACTAGTCGCCTTACTTCCACTATCAATCAAAATATTATCATAATCATAAACTGACCAGCTCAAAGTTTCCCCGGTCTGCATAGTATCAAGCCCTGTATCACTTCTGTAAAAATAATATACTGTGCTTGAATCTGCTTTCATAATAAGTTTATAGCCACTTGTGTGATGAGTATTTAAAATATGCTGTTTCGCATACCAGGTATCAAAATCCTCTCCTTCTACAGTTGGTTTTACGGTTCGCAAAATATCTTTCAGTTTAGATTCGTCGTTACCTACTGAAGGGTCCACAAGAGCTTGAGCATAAAATGCTTGATTAAAATTTACAAAGAAGTCCTTATCTTCTAAAAAGGCCTTTGCCCATACATATCCGGCTTGTTGATATTGCAATAGAACATTTACAAATCCAGACCCAAAAGAACCATTTTCCCCTCCAATATCCGGCTGATTATCATGTTCATAGTAGGTATCCACATAATAACTATGATTTTCATTCCAATGATAGTAATCGTCAAGTTGGTTAAAAACTTCCACTTCAGCTGCCCTTGTCATTCCTTCCTCATAGCTGCTCAGAAGAACGATGTTATCATCATGAAAGGAGTGAATCATTTCGTGACAAAGCACATCTTCTTTTGCGGAGCGAAGGGTTATTTCATTTGTCGAGGGGTTATAGGTTCCCGAAAATGCTATATTCGGATCTTTTCTTATGTTCACAGTGATACTGAAAGCAGGACTGCCGTAAATCAATTTTACCATGGGATAAAAATCATCAACCCAAGTTTGTAAAGATTCCAGTTCTGTGGCTGTCCAGGGATAGTCAGGTGAATCAAAAGTAAAGTTTATTTCATTAGCTGGATAAATCGCAGGTTCCTCTATCGCCTGCTTATAATCAGGAAGGATCGGTTTCCCGTTTTTGGTGTTTATAATTATTAAATCAGTTTCTTGTAATTCCCTGCTTTTTAAGTCTAAATCTGATAGAGATACCTGTTCTTCCGATATGCTTTCCGGTGACTCAATATATTTAATATTTGATTTTTCTGATTTAAGATGAATATCTTGTGAATATGCATTCGATGACAAAGCGAAGGTACACACTAAAATCACAAGAACTCTCAAATTTATTCTACTTTTTGCCATTGCGAGTTACTTTTTTATGATGAAATTCAGTTAAAAAACACTGTAGCTATTGATATGCATGTATTCCAGCAATTAAAATGCCAAGTTTTATTGATTTCAGGTAAACAGGGAGTAAATTGTGTAACTATTTGATATGTATACTATTATATCTAGAGAGTAAGATGGTTGCTATATGATAGTTTATTGAATTTTCAAGGTATTTGTGCCTTTAGGAACGGAGTAAGGATGCAAGATAGAATAGTCCATAGTCCACGGTCGACAGACCACGAAGAAATTGACATGATGCAAGATGCAAGATAGAATAGTCCACAGTCCGTGGT
>JAZFSJ010000502.1:0-13775 GCA_036446115.1 Thermodesulfobacteriota bacterium
CCACCAGTTGATGATACACTTTCGGCATCTCTTTCTCGAGTTGAGCAATTTTCTGAGGGGTCCGAGTACCCGCGACCACATCTTCGCCCTGGGCATTTATCAGATACTCACCGTAAAACTTTTTCTCTCCGGTCGCAGGATCGCGAGTAAAGGCAACTCCTGTTCCGCAATCTTCTCCCATATTGCCAAAGACCATCGATTGCACATTGATCGCGGTCCCCCAGTGATCAGGAATATTATTCAATTTCCTGTACACAATAGCCCGCTCATTATTCCAGCTTTTAAAAACTGCCCCTATTGCCAGCCATAGCTGTTCTTTAGGGTCTTCAGGAAAGTCCTTTCCCGTTCTTTTTTTGATGGCCGACTTAAACTCAGCAACTAATTCTTTCAAGTCATCTTCCGTCAGCTCCGTATCATATCTTGCCTTGCGCGCCTTTTTCTTCTCTTCCAATATTTCCTCAAAGGGATCAATATCATCCTTGCTCACGGGTTTGAGGTCTAACACCACATCACCGAACATGGCCACAAATCTTCTATAGCTGTCATAGGCAAAACGGGGGTTCCCGGACTTTGCAATCAAACCTTCAATGGTAACACCATTCAAACCAAGATTTAACACTGTATCCATCATCCCCGGCATGGAAGCTCTGGCACCGGATCGCACAGACAGCAAAAGCGGATCTTTTTCATCACCAAAGGTTGAACCCATCACTTTTTCAACTTTGGCAAGGGCATCCATCACCTCAGCCTCTAATGCAGGAGGGTAGGCTTTCTTACTATCATAGTAAGTACACACCTCCGTTGAAATAGTAAATCCAGCAGGAACTGGAATATTAAGATTGCTCATCTCCGCCAGGTTTGCACCTTTGCCCCCCAACAATTCCTTCATTTCTGCTTTTCCCTCGGCTTCTCCTCCCCCAAATAAATAGACGTATTTGTGTGCCATGGTAACTCCCTTCTATTTTAAATTAGGACACGGATTTTCGTATAAATCTAAAATCCGAAATCAGCAATCCGCAATCAAATGTGGGATCAACCTGCCAATTCAACTAACTCCCCTTTGGCAAGGCAATCCTTAAGGTAGGCCTTTATCCCTTCCAAGGGAACCCTCGCCTGTTGCATAGAATCCCTATCCCTCACCGTTACCTGCCGATCATCTATAGACTGTACATCTACCGTTACGCAATAGGGAGTTCCCACCTCATCCTGTCTTCGATACAATCTGCCAATACTCGCGGTATCATCATAGACCGCTTTGAATTCCCGCCTTAAATCATCCGCAATAGACCGTGCCGTTTCAACAATATCAGGGCGATTCCTCAGCAAAGGCAGCACCGCTACCTTGATAGGCGCTAACCTATTCTGCAATTGCAATACCACTCTCTTCTCTTTCCTCACCTTTTCTTCTCTATAGGCATCAATCAGGATAGCCAAAGTCGCTCTATCAGCGCCTGCAGAGGGTTCAATCACACAAGGGATATACTTCTCCTTGGTTTCCTCATCAAAATAGTTCAGTTCCTTCCCACTGTGCTGAGAGTGCTGAGAAAGATCAAAGTCTCCGCGATTAGCAATACCCTCCAATTCAGACCAGCCCATGGGGAAGAGATACTCTATATCAACACATGACTTGGCGTAGTGAGCTAACTCATTTTGCGCATGTTCTCTCAACCGCAAATTTTCTTTCTTGATACCTAAATCAAGATACCAGTTAAACCTTTCCTTCACCCAGCGCTGATAACACTCTTCATCGGTACCCGGTTTTACAAAATACTCGATTTCCATCTGTTCAAACTCTCGAGTTCGAAAAGTAAAATTACCTGGGGTTATCTCATTGCGAAAGGCCTTCCCAATCTGAGCAATACCAAAAGGAATTTTGCGCCGCATCATCTTTTGGACATTAAGAAAATTCACAAATATCCCCTGGGCAGTCTCAGGACGAAGATAGGCAACGGATGCGCTATCTTCTACTGGACCAACAAAAGTTTTAAACATAAGATTAAAAGAGCGTGCCTTGGTAAGTTCACCCCCGCAGTCAGGACAACGAGTACCCTCAACATCATCCAGCTTAAAGCGGTGTTTGCACTTCTTACAGTCAACCAGGGGATCTGTGAAGCTTTCTAGGTGGCCTGAGGCCTTCCAGGTAGCAGGATTCATAAGGATCGCGGCATCCAGCCCTTCCATATCATCTCGTTCATACACCACGCTCTTCCACCAGGCATCCTTTACATTCCTTTTGAGTTCAACTCCAAGAGGACCATAATCCCAGGTATTGCCTATTCCACCGTAAATCTCACTGTTTTGAAAAATGATTCCACGTCTCTTGCAAAGAGAGACAATTTTATCCATCTCAACTGTCATGTTTTCCCCGCTTTCTTAAAAAATAAGTTGCACAATCAATTTGTTTGGTATGTTTCTAGATGTTCCAAAAACTGGAGAGATTTCAAGGGTTTTTCCAGATGATATTCAATAAAACGAGGTAATATCCTCCTGCTTTCTTCCCGAGCCTGAGGGGAGAAAAAAAGGCGGGTAACCTTTTCGATTTCAATGGTTTGAGCCCGTTGCAACATCATAATAGTCCCCCCGGATAGTGAAGGATAATCACGAGAACCCTTGAAACAATCAGCACAGACAAGGCCGCCTTTGTTCAAACTAAACCGATGCCCCTTCTTACTACTCACCTCTTTTCTGCAGACTACACACTTATTAAGTTCAGGTTGATACCCTGAGAGGGCGAGCAAGCGGAGTTCGAATATTCGGATAAATTCTTCCCGAAATGAAGGTTTATTTAATAAGTAAAGAAAGGTAATGAAGAGCTTAAACAGTGGCCCGCTTGCTTCTCTCTCGGCCACCATCTCATTAACCAGCTCACCTAAGTAGCTGGCATATCCCACTTTCAGAACATCCTCATGTATTCCGGCATAAGACTCAATAATTTCACAATGATTCAACCGTACCAGACTTGACCTTTCCTTTTCAAAAAAAGAGAGGGTAACATAGGTAAAGGGTTCCAGCCCACTGCCGAATCTTTTCCTGCTTCTCTTCGCGCCTTTTGCAATCCCCTTCACTTTTCCAAAATCCCTGGTAAAAAAGGTAACCATTTTATCCCATTCAGCAAAGTCCAGGGAATAGAGGGAAACAGCTGGAGTTTTATAAGATGGCATTTATCTACCTTACTGGGCTACTACTAAATATTTTAAAAAGAGTGTTGCAATGCCTAAATAAATAATGATTCCTACAATGTCATTTGCGGTAGTGACAAAAGGACCTGAGGCAATAGCCGGATCTATCTTTACCTTTTTAAAGAAGGCTGGAATCAAAGTACCCATAGAAGCTGCAACCGTTATAGCCGTTACCATAGCAAGCGCAACAATCGGGCCTAGGAGAAGATTCTTATGCCAAAGCACAGCAGCACACCCTGCAACTATCCCGCAGACTACTCCCATCAGCAAACCTATCCTTATTTCCTTAAACAGAACTCTTCGAAGATTATTAAAATCCACTCTACCAATTGCAAAACCTCTAACCATAATGGAAGAAGACTGAATCCCAATATTCCCGCCCATAGCGGTAATTACGGGGATAAAGGTTATCAAGGCCAGCACCTCATGTAATGCCATCTTAAAAAGCCACATTAAATAACCTGTCAAGAGCCCGCCAAAGAGATTGGTAATAAGCCAGGGAAGACGTGCCCGGGAAATTTTCAAAACAGGGCCTCCATAGACCAACTCCTCTTCAGGTATGCCGGCCATCTTCATGATATCCTCTGAGTCTTCCTGTTCAATAACATCTACCACGTCATCAACCATGATCCTCCCCAATAACTTTCCTGTGTGGTTCACCACTGGAAGAGAAACCATGTCATACTTTCTAAACATTTCAGCAACCTTCTCCTGGTCCACCTCAGGCGTCACATTAATATTAGCCGGATCCATGATGAACTTCATCTGGCTGTCAGGGGAGGCGAGAATTAGCTTCCTAAGAGGAAGAACCCCCACCAGTTTTTCCTCCTCATCTATCACAAATACATTATGAAGGTCTTCGACTTCACCTGCTGAAGAGCGGATCTGTTCCATGGCATCTTTCACCGACACACTTTGCGGGACTGCAACCAGCTCCAGCTGCATGATACCACCGGCAGTCTCCTCATCATACCTCAGAAGCTCTTGTACTTCCTCAGAATCCTCCTTATCAATTTGTCTGAGAATCTGCTCAGCCTGTTCCTCGGGTAATTCACTAATCAAATCGGTGGCATCATCAGACTCCATATCATCGACAATCTGCGTAAGCTTATCCTGTGGGATGTCCTCTACAATCAGCTCACGGGAAATCTCATCGATTTCCATGATCACATCAGCGGCCGTCTCGACCTGAAGGAGCCCGAACAGCCTTGCCTTCTTATCTTCATCCAGGGCATCAATTAAATCAGCAATATCTGCGGGGTGAAACCTGGAAATCAATTTAATGATATCGAGTTCTCTTCCCTCTTCTATTAACTGATCCAATTCATCTAGATATTTTAATACCTTCTCCATAGTAAAGCTACGCTCTCCACACCAAAATTAGACGCAAAAGCGCTATTTAAAAAACCGCAGCATTCCAATAAGTTAAACCCTACATAAATTTTTATGGCTTGTCAATTGGGAATTGCATATCTTCTCCCTTTCTCACATAGTAACCTTTGGGGAAGATGAACCTAATCTATCTTCAAGATGAAGTGATGCTCCCCGCGCACAGCGCGGGGCATCCCGGAGTTTAAATTTGATTTTTTATGAATTGTGCCGATTCATCCCCGCCTACAAGGTGGGGTTTTCTTGGCACCTGCCGGTAAACGACCAGCTTCAAAGTGGATGGTTTTTTTTGCGGTTTATGGTGGGGGGAAAGTATTAGTTATAGGGCGTTTCCTATTTCTCACGGAGTTTACTCATTACGGAGTGAACCTTACCTTCTATTGTTATAGGCTTATCTCGACGATCGTCAACTTTGATCGTGGTATAAACCCTGCCCCCTCCTTTCTGAAAAGGGACCTCATGCATCTTGAGCACACACTTCATCACTTCCTCTAAATCCCCTTCAATAATAGTTCCCATGGCAGTTAAGGTATAATGTAATCCTGAATCTTTCAATGGCTGTAACACCGAAGCAACCTGCTCACTGAGGCTGGTAGTAGACAAGCCTAAAGGAACTATGCTTACCTCAACTATTGCCATGAATTCCTCCTCTTATTTATTACACGCTTTATTAAATAAAACCACAGAGACCACGGAGAAAATATAAAATATCAACAAGTGAGAAAAACTTTTATTGTCTCCCCTCTGTGTTCTTTAAGCTTTGTTAAAATCCTAAGTGGCCTGATTTTCTACCACCGAATCTATTCTATACTTCCTTGCCCTTCTCCCTTTATACCGTTATTCCTATCTTTTCTCTTTCACAGTAAATTCTTTTTAATGAAAATTCTCTTTTATTTGCAGAACCTAAAGAGTGCACAGAGTTTTTTAACTAATTTTACTCTCCGTGTCCTCTGTGGTTAGGATCCTTTCCCTTGGTCTGATAAGATGCTGGATGTAAAATACAAGATACTATCACATCACATTCTGTGGTTGCTAAATTATTTGGCAAAAAAAACCTGAGCAATGAACTTACATAACCCCCATTGCCTCAAGGGTTTTCATCACCTCTGGAATATGGGTATAGGCAGGGCCCCCCGCCATTAATACCGCTACTGATGCAGCCTCTATGATTTCCTCTTTGCTGGCTCCAGCAGAAACAGCTGCTTGCGTGTGTAAACGGATGCAGGGCGTGCAATGAACAGCAACAGCAATCCCTAAAGCAATAAACTCCTTCTCCTTTTCACCCAGCACTCCGCCTTTCATCACCTGATCATGGAATGCCTTAAACCCCTTAACCATGTTTGGAGATTCTTTAGATAGTTTCTGTATCGATCGGGTAAAGTCTTTATAAAACAGCTGAACTTCATTTTCCATTACTATTACCTCCTCTTGCAAATAAAAACCGTAAAACAAAGCTGCACGAGCAATTATATCTTATTAGCGAACTGAGTTGAGTAGTGGAAATCTTCCTTAGGAAAGCTATAATTAATGGGAAGTGGACAAATAATAGACAGAAAGTTTATCATGCACCATCTTTTCTATAATTCGGACAATACTTTTGCTCGCTTCCTCAAATATAAGGTCGAAAATGGAAGGTTTTTTCTTCTTAGGATAGATAATCTTCGGTTCTCCTTTGATTCCTACCATTTCACCAGTTATAGATATCGCATCCTGCAAAGTACCCAATTTATCGATCAATCCTAGTTTAATAGCCTGCGCCCCTGAAAAGATTCTGCCGTCAGCAAGCTTTAAAACCTCTTCCCGCTTTATATTTCTTCCTTCCACCACTGCATCAATAAATTGCCCATAGATATCATCCGAAAATTCTTGCAGTAGTGCCTCTTCTTCTGCAGTCATTTTTCTGGTCATGGAACCGATATCCTTATACTTGCCGCTTT
Source organism: Thermodesulfobacteriota bacterium (assembly GCA_036446115.1). GTDB lineage: Bacteria > Desulfobacterota > WTBG01 > WTBG01 > WTBG01 > JAZFSJ01. The sequence goes on from JAZFSJ010000502.1 coordinate 6,506, forward strand.
TAATAACCTTTCGTCTCAAGCCAACCTTTTTTAAAAGTTCTTCAATATTTTCAATTTGAAGTATTACACCAATACTGCCAACAAGTGTTCCAGGATTAGCAATAATCTCGTCAGCAGCACATGCTATGTAGTACCCTCCCGAGGCGGCTACAGATTCAACGGAGGCTACAACTGTTTTCTCCTTACAGGTCTTCTTTACTTCCTGATAAATTTCTTGAGAAGGCGCAACCATTCCCCCTGGGGAGTTAATGCGCAGTATAATGGCTTTAATTCTCTCACTCTTCCTGAATTTAATTATTTTTTCAATAACAGGTTCTGCCTCAAAAATGGTTCCCTCAATCCTTATAACACCTATCTTATCACCACCTAACACGTAAGAGTACTGGTCACCAAAATGGCTGAAAGCAAACACTATCAAAAAGAAAACGGCACAAATGGCAATTAAAATTAGAAAGGCTATTAGGATGGGATGCTTTTTCATTAATCTTTAAGGAGGTTTAAAATATCTTATGCGAGGTTATTCTTCTTCCTTATCTTCTTTCTTTTCACCTTCAGTTACTGCTTCCGCAGTCAATGGCTCCTCTGTTTGTGTGGATTCATTTTCCTTTTTTAATTCTTCCCCTGCTTTTTCTGAACCTTGAGCTTCACTTACCACGGATTCGGTCTTGTTTTCCTCTTTATTCCCTTCTTCCACCTTTTCTTCCTCTTTACCTGCTGTTACTGCTTCCGCAGCCAATGGCTCCTCCGCTGGAGTAGATTCATGTTCCTCTTTTAATTCTTCACCTGCTTTTTCTGAATCCTGTATTTCACTTACCATGGATTCGAGTTTGATTCCCTCTTCAGTTCCCTCATCCACTTCTTTTTTTTCTTCCAATCTTTCCTTTAACTTCTCACCCAAGGGGGAAGGGGGTTCTTCCTGGCTTTCCATATAGTCCGATACCTCTTGCTTATCTGTAAGTTCCTTGAACTCCTTTACACTTAGGCTAATCTTCCTTCCTTTTTTATCAATGTTGGTAATCACTGCAGAGACTTCCTCGCCGGACTTGTAATCTTCCACTTTAGTATCACTGAGTTCAGAAACGTGGATGAGCCCCTCAATGCCTTCTCCCATTTCGAGGAAAACACCAAAGCTGGTAACATTAGTGACGGTTCCTTTGATGCTTTGCCCCTTCTTATAATGTTCAGAAATATCTTCCCATGGATCTTTCTCTAATTGCTTAATACCAAGAGAGAATCTTTCGTTATCTTTATCAATGCTTAAAACAACTGCCCTTATTTCTTGTCCCTTCTTATAAAATTCAGAGGGATGTTTTACCTTTTGCGTCCAGGAAATATCAGAGATGTGCACTAAACCATCTATCCCCTCATCAAATCCAATGAATACCCCAAAATCGGTTACGTTTTTAATTTTACCCTCTATTACAGTTCCAGGAGGATATTTCTCTTCCATGAGAAACCAGGGATTAGGCTCAAGTTGTTTTAAACTGAGAGAAATTCTTTTCTTCGACACATCCAGATCTAGAACCATAGCCTCGACTAGATCTCCTACAGATACTATTTGAGAAGGGTGCTTTACCTTCTTAACCCACGACATCTCGGAAATGTGTATCAATCCTTCAATGCCCTCCTCCAATTCAATAAAAGCACCGTAATTAGTAATATTCACTATCTTTCCTTTTAACCTGGCACCAACCGGGTACTTTTCCTCTACTTTTTCCCAGGGATCAGGTTTGATTTGTTTATGTCCTAAGGATACCCTTTCATTGTCTCGGTCAAATTTCAACACTTTGACCTTCATGCTATCCCCGATTCTGAACAGCTCTGAAGGATTGGTTACTCTTCCCCACGATATATCTGTAATATGGAGAAGACCATCAATACCCCCTAAATCAATAAATAATCCGTAATCAGTAATATTTTTAATGATTCCTTCGATAATATCCCCCTCTTTAAGGTCTTTTATAGTTTCCTTCCTCAGTGATTTTCTCTCTTCTTCTAAAAGGGCCCTGCGTGATAAAACAATATTTCCCCGCTTTTTATTAAACTTTAGAACCTTAAACTTAAAAGTCTTGCCAATCAACGTTTCTAAGTTCCTGACCGGATGAAGGTCAACCTGAGAACCTGGTAAAAAGGCTTGAACACCGATATCAACCGAGAGGCCCCCCTTAATCAATGCACTGACTTTTCCTTCAATAACACCATCTTTCGCTAACACTTTATTGATTTCTTCCCAAACTCTTAGTTGGTCTGCCTTCTCTTTAGAAAGAACAATTTCTCCATTCTCATCTTCCCATTCTTCCAGATAAACATAAACCTTCTCCCCTTCCTTAATCGTCAGTTCCCCTTTCTCAACCTGGAACTCTGAAACAGGTATCCTTCCCTCTGACTTATATCCCACGTCCACAATAACATAATCAGGTGTAATCTGAATTACCTCCCCCTGAATTATCTCTCCTACTTTTAAATCCTTTATGCTATTTTCAAAAATTTCCTGAAAGCTTTCCTCTTCTTGTAACTGTTCTTTGTTTCCTGAAGACACATTTTCGCTCCCCTCTTCGCCCAGAGGTTCTTTGACCTCTTTTGATTCTGCTGCAGAATGATGTTCGTTAGATTTTTCCATTAATTCTTACCCCCAGACTATTTTATTTTGAAGAAGAAGGAAGGTGCTGCTGAATCACTTTCAACATTTCTCCTACAACCTCTTCAATGCCCATTTGTGTTGAATCAACTACCCTAGCATCACCAGCCGGTTTTAGTGGTGAAAGTTCTCTTTTGGAGTCATTCAAATCTCTTTTCCCGATTTCATCAGTAATCTTACCACGGTCAAATACCTGACCCTTATCAAGATACTGATTAAATCTCCTTTTACTTCTCTCTTCCAAGGAGGCATCGAGAAAAAATTTTATCTCCGCTTTCGGGAAAACAACTGTACCTATATCCCTCCCTTCCATAACAACACCGCCTTCTTCTCCCAGTTTTCGTTGAATACCCAAAAGCGCGTCCCTTACAACCTTTTTTGCCGATACCTTAGAAGCAAGTAGACTCATTTCAGGGGCCCTGAGCTCCTTACTCACATCCCTTCCTTCTAAGAACACACAGAATTGACCATCCTTCTGGTCAAAAGAAATATCAAGCCCGTTGCACAATGAATTGAGGTCATCCTCATTTTCAGGGTCAATACCACTTTGTTTGACTTTCAAAGCAACGACCCTGTAAAGTGCCCCCGTATCGATATATTTATAGTTAAGATTCCCTGCCAGAAGTTTGCTTACTGTGCTTTTTCCAGCCCCGGAAGGCCCATCAACCGCAATGACCAGCTTACTCTTCATAACTCTAATAAAAATAGAGTATTTCACCACAAATGTGTTATTTTGTCAAGCCTCTTCCAATCGAGCAGCAACTATTAGACAGACAAAAACTGAAAATGTCAAGCACTATATTTAGTTCTTAATAATCCATAAGTTAGAAAAATTAAACTACCACCCGTGAAACAGGTGGTCCTGTTTTACGGTCAAAGGTCGTGATACAAATGAGGTGCGAAAGCACCGATAGTTTCCTTTTGCGATACCGTGCAAAGCACGGGGCTTTCAAAGCAAACAATAAAAATAGTTCTCTAATCCATTAATCTTTTGAACTCCCTTGATTTCTGGAATTCAGATAACAGTCTTTCGCCATCCTCCCTTTCTATAGCTTCTTTCAACTCTTCCAGATACTCCTGAAAGAGCTTAATTGCTGAAAGCAACTTGTCTTTGTTCATCAAAGCTATATCTTTCCACATCACAGGGTCACTCGCAGCAATACGGGTAAAATCCTTGAATCCACCGGCAGAAAAAGAAAAAATGTTCTTTTCAAAACCCTTCGCCTTAAGCAAAGAATTCACCATACTATAGGCCACGATGTGAGGGAGATGGCTTACGGCAGCAAATACCTCATCATGTTCTTCACTATCCATACAGGCTACTACTGAACCAACTTGAGTCCAGAGCTCTTTAACCCTTTCCAGCGCATGCGAGTCAGTAGTTGAAACAGGAGTAATGATACACTTTCTGCCCTCAAAGAGAGTAGAAAACGAGGCCTCAAAACCGGAATTTTCAGTGCCAGCGATAGGATGGCCTCCCACAAAATAGAGAGAACCAGGAATGAATGCTTCTACCTCTTTAACAATCTTTTTTTTCACACTGCCTACGTCAGTGATAATAGTCCCTTTTTTCAGGAAAGGAATCATTTCCCTGATCAAATCGACAATAACTCCAACCGGGCCTGCCACAACAACCAGATCTGCCTCACCCAGGATATCATTAATTCGGCCGGAATATCTATCAATAATGCCTAGTTTTCTCGCACTTTCTAACCGCTCCTCGCTTCTTCCAACACCTAAAATCTCACCCACCAGTTTCTTTTCTTTCACGGCTTTAGCGAGCGAACCACCAATTAATCCCACACCAACTATAGCCATTCGTTCAAAAAGAACACTCATAATCAGCACCCAATTCCCAAGTCCCTCAATTCTTATCTATGGGACACAACTTTCTTGAGGGCTTTTATAAACCTCTCATTTTCTGAGGGTAATCCCACAGAAACCCTTAAATAGTGCTGCAAACCATATCCCGTCATAGCTCGCACAATTACCCCTTCTTGCAGAAGGGCTTCATAGATAGCGCGAGCACTTTCACCAATCTTAAACAGAAAAAAATTGGCTTGGGTAGGAAGATACTCAATTCCCATTTTACTAAGCTCACCATAGAGATAGGTTAACCCCTCCTGATTATTGGCAAGAGACCTCTTCAGATGATCTTCATCATCCAATGCAGCCAGTGCTGCCGCTTGTGCTAAAGCATTGGTATTAAAAGGTCCTTTAATTTTGTTGAGACAACTTATAAGTTGCGACTGCGCAATGCCATAGCCTATTCTTAAACCTGCTAACCCATATATCTTTGAGAAAGTGCGCAGGATAAAGATTCCCCCCCTCTTGTCCAAATACTCTAGAGAGTTGGGAAAAGATTTATCAGTAGCATACTCAACATAAGCCTCGTCCAGGACCAGTATGACATCTGATGGAATCTGTTCTAAAAACCTTTCAAAGTCTTCTCTTTTAATAATGGCCCCCGTTGGATTAAGGGGGGTATTAATAAAAATCAATTTAGTCTGGGCAGTAATACGTCCAGTCATTGAGGAGAGATCATAAGAAAAGTCTTTCAGGGGAACCTTGACCTCTTTACCTCCAGCAGCCGTAACTACCATCTGATAGAAAGAGAACGCAGGATCACCCATAATAGCTTCTTCCTCAGGGAGAAGAAAGGCCTGGGTGATAAGCTGGATAATCTCATCCGAACCGTTCCCTAGAAAGATATTATCGCTCCTCACCCCCAGTTTGTGTGACAACTTCTCTTTCAAGTAAAATCCATTCGCATCAGGGTAACGGTTTATCTTAGAAAGAGCAGCCTTAATAGCCTCTACCGCTTTCGTTGAGGGACCTAGAGGATTCTCGTTAGAAGCAAGCTTTATTGCCCCTTTAACACCGTATTCTCTTTCTAGTTCCTCAATAGGCTTACCAGGCTGATATGCATCCATTTTCTCAATACTCTCTTTAATCAACCGTTTCACTGATCTCAAGGGGAAATAGCAATGAATCTCTTTAAGGCACCTTCTGGAAGGGAAAACCTAGATGGGTTCAGAGCTATGTTTTTGATTCACTTTTGGGATAAGAACCAAGAATTTTTAAGAATTGAGATATACCCTTCACCTCATCAATTGCTCGTTTAATATTCTTATCATTGGTATGGCCTTCCAGATCAATAAAAAATATATATTCCCAGGGTCGCTGTCTGAAGGGGCGTGATTCAATCTTAGTAAGATTAATCCGATTCTTAGCAAAAGGTTTTAAGGTTTTATGAAGGGCGCCCACCCCATCCTTAAATGATACCATAATAGAGGTTTTGTCCTCCCCGGTGCTTCCAGGTGATTTATTGCCAATCACCCAAAAGCGGGTAAAATTTTTGGGATTATCCTCAATATTTTTAAAAACAGGTTTAAGATCATAAAATTTAGCGGCAAATTCCCCTGCAATAGCTGCAATTTTAGGATTTTTTGCTGCTGCTTGAGCAGCCTGAGCCGTGCTAAAAGCCTCTACTACCGGAATAGTAGGAACATTTCTTTCCAACCAACCGCTGCATTGAGCAATCGCCTGAGCATGTGAATAAATCTCCTTAATACTCTCCAGTTTACCTTTCTTCGATAAAAGATGGTGTGAAATACCTAAAAGAATTTCAGCACAGATCATTGATTTAGAATCAATAAACATATCTAGGGTGGGATTAACTACTCCCTCTGTAGTATTTTCAATAGGAACTACTCCATAATCGGATCCACCACGTTCCACCATATTAAAAACGTCCCTTAGGCTCCTGTTTTGAATAAAAGATGCTGATTGACCAAATTGTTGGATGGCAGCAATATGACAGAATGTTGCCTCCGGCCCCAAGTAAGCCACCTTTAGTTCATGTTCCAGTGAAAGTGAAGCAGATATAATCTCTTTAAATACCGGCCTTATAGCGCTATTGGGAAACGGTCCTTTATTAAGTCTTGCAAGCCTCTGGTATATTCTATGTTCTCTATCAAGCACATGAAATGTGCCTTTGGCCTTCTTCTTCACCTTGCCCACTTCTAACACCACAGAGGCCCGCTTGTTGAACAGTTTTAAAATCTCTGCATCAAGCTGATCAATTTCTTTTCTCAAACGATCTAACTCGTCTTTCATTTTCACGACTACACCTCATAAATCCTTATAAGCAAACGACCACCCGTGAAACGGGTGGCTTTGTTTTTCCCTTACGGGCGAAACAACCTGGCTGAGCTCGGCCAAGCAGGAAACACGAAAGTGCTATTAGTTTCCCTTTGCGACCACGTACAAAGCACGGGGTTTTCAAAGCAAGCAATCAGTAGGATATCAATATATGAAACCGCTAAAAAAATCAATGCTTTTTTCGAAACCACGAAGTTCACCCCGTTAGAAGTAAAGAAAATTATGTTAGCAATCCATAGTAAGAAAGATGGTAAATACTATATCGGTTCTACCAATATTTCTAATGGGGTTCACGAAGAAACACGAAGAAAAAAGAAAAGTAAAAAACATGTCATAAAAGCATGAACATTTATCCAAAAGATTTATCATCAAGATATTGACAAAGTAAGTTCTAAGCAGTATGTAGAATGAAATTAGCTTTTTTCTTTTTCAATCGTTCTCTAGGATAACGAATGAAATATGCCATCC
>JAZFSJ010000503.1:0-2633 GCA_036446115.1 Thermodesulfobacteriota bacterium
AAGCAACGGCGAAACTAAAAAAAGGTGAAATAAGTGAAATAATAAAAACAGATAGCGGATATCATATATTGAAAATAAACAATCGAATACCAAGAAGTATGAAGAAGTTTAGTGAAGTAAAAGATGAACTTGTAAAATTTGTAACAGCACGGAAAATTCAAAACAGGATAAGCCCATGGCTTTTAAATCTTGTAGAAACTGCAGAAATTACAAGGAATTTACCTGATTAACAAATGCCTGCCTCTCGTTTTCCATTCTTAATACTATAGCTTGAGACTATGATATTACCTCTTATCTCTTCTGTCAGATTTTACTCAACAGATTATGTTTACTTTTCGCAATAAGGTTCTGATAGCCTATTCTGCTCTAATTTGCAAAAGCGCAAAACTTATACTCAGAGATGAAAGATCTGACAATGCTTAAATTCATGCTTCACAAAACTACTGACATTACAATACCTGATACATTAAAGATAATACCAATTGAAAATGACGTTATGTTTCCACATCTGGTACGACCCCTAATAGTAGGTGGGGAAAAGGGTATACGTGCTGTTAAAGATACTCCTTCGAAAGATAATCTTGTAGGGATAGTAACTCAAAAAAAATCAAGTAATAAAGAACCGGAACCGGACGACCTTTATCATATAGGTACAGCAGCAACTATAGGGCATGTCTTTGAAGTATCAACGAAAAAGGCCAAAATCTTACTTGAAGGACTATCAAGGATAAAAATTATCAAATTTATTCAAACAGAGCCTTATTTGATAGCAAAGGTTGAAGAAATACGAGAGTTTTCTGAACAATCTGAGATAACAGACGTCTTATTGCAATGTGTGAAAACACTTTTCAAGATGAGCGTAATCTGGGGCAAGACTTTGCCAAAAGAGATTCTTTCAATAATAGATACTGTTGACAATCCATCCACAATGGCTGATATGGTTGCTGTATACCTAGACATAAGTGTAGAAAAACGACAGTTGTTATTAGAGACAATAGATCCTCAAAAGCGACTGAGAATAGTCTTCCAGCAGCTTAATAAGGAAGTTCAACTTCAGGAGGTTAAAGGGAAAATAGATGAAGAAGTTGCCAAAGAAATGTCTAAGACCCAAAGAGAATTCTTTCTCAGAGAAAAAATGAAAGCAATTCAAAAAGAGTTGAGGCAAGAGGATCCTCATACCATGGAGCTAAATAAGCTCGAGCAAAAGGTAAAAGGAGCAAAAATGCCGAAAGAAGTAGAGGATATTGCAAAAAAGGAACTTGACAGATTAAGAGAAATGAATCCTGCATTTGCAGAATATACTGTATCGAGAACATATATAGACTATTTAATCACCGCACCATGGAGTAAGAAGACAACAGATAATTTGGATATTAAGCAGGCAGAAAAGATTCTGGATGAAGATCATTATGATCTTGAGAAGGTTAAGGAAAGGATATTGGAATTTCTGGCGGTATGCACATTGAAAGAAAAATTGAAAGGCCCAATCCTCTGTTTTGCCGGTCCTCCTGGAACAGGGAAAACATCATTGGGTAAATCTATAGCAAGGGCATTAGGGAGGAAGTTTGTGAGGATTTCGCTGGGTGGTATGAGAGATGAAGCTGAAATCCGTGGACACAGGCGAACATATGTAGGGGCGCTTCCGGGAAGGATAATGCAGGAATTATGCCGTACAGGTTCGAACAATCCTGTCTTTATGCTTGACGAAGTGGATAAGATTGGTGCAGATTTCAGAGGAGATCCTGAGTCAGCTCTACTAGAGGTTCTAGATCCTGAACAGAATTTCAGCTTTACAGATCACTACTTTGATGTCCCCTTTGATCTCTCGAATGTGTTATTTATCACAACCGCCAACATACTTGACCCTGTTCACCCTGCGCTTAAGGATAGGATGGAGGTAATAAGTCTGTCAGGTTATAGCGAAGACGAAAAGTTAAATATTGCACACAAGTTCTTGATTCCAAAGCAAGTAGTAGAAAATGGCCTGGAAGATAAATCCATAAAATTTGTTGACGAATCCATACTTAAGATAGTAAGAGATTATACCTGTGAGGCAGGCCTGAGAAACCTGGAAAGAGAAATAGCCTCAATTTGCAGGAAGTTAGTGAAAAGTTTTGTTTCTGGTAACGAAATCACAAAAGTGATAACTGCCGAAACAATAGAAAAACTTTTAGGACAGAGAAAGTTCTATTATGAGGTAACAGAAGAAAAAGACCAAATAGGTGTGGTTACAGGACTCGCATGGACTGAAGCAGGTGGTGACATAATCTTTGTAGAGGCATCAAAGATGAAAGGTAACAAGAATCTTACATTAACAGGACAATTGGGTGATGTGATGCAAGAATCTGCAAAGGCTGCTTTAAGTTATATCAGAAGCAATGCCGGTTCGCTAAATATAAATGAGGATTTCTACGATAATCTTGACATACACCTTCATGTACCTTCAGGTGCAATTCCCAAAGATGGACCTTCTGCAGGTATTACCATGCGCATGTCCTTACTTTCTCTTTTGACGGGGAGATATGCAAAACGGAATGTAGCTTTAACAGGAGAAATTACGCTCAGTGGTAGAATAATAGAGATTGGTGGTGTAAAGGAAAAAGTGCTGGCGGCTATTAGAGCTGGGGTAAAAA
>JAZFSJ010000504.1:0-3917 GCA_036446115.1 Thermodesulfobacteriota bacterium
TTCAGCCAGTTTTTCCACTTTGACCTCAAGAGAGCCAGAACCGTTTATCGAGCCCGCAAAAGCCCTATCCCCGGGCATCTTATCTGCCGGTTTTGACTCCCCGGTGATAGGTGATTCATCAACGGGGGATGATCCCTTGACAATTATTCCATCCACTGAAACCTTTTCACCGGGTTTAACCACAATGGTATCGTTCATCTTAATCTCAGAAACGGGCACCTTGATAAGACGTCCGCCCCTTTTTAAATGTGCCTCCTTGGGAGCAAGATCCATAAGTGATCGTATGGCATTTCTGGCTTTATCCATGGTATAAGACTGGAGGGTATTTCCCAAAGAGAAGAGAAAGACTACAATTGCCCCTTCTGCAAATTCACCTATGCCCAGAGCGCCAATCACTGCTATACTCATTAATAAATTCATATCGAAGGTTCTTGCCCGCAGGGAGTGGTAACCACTTTTAGCCACATAGTATCCACCAGAAAGAATGGCACAAAGACAGAAGAGATGAGACAGTGTGAGATGGTATCCTCCTACCAAGAGTGAATAGAAAGGGATAACATTTTTAAATAGATATGCCGCAAGAGCAAGGAAAATAAAGCACCCCGAGAGGATAGTTGACAGGACCCTCCGATTGCTGATGGAAAAAAAACCGGCAGGTTTTGTTGTGGTTTTTTCTTTAGCTATCGTAGCCCTATATCCGGCTTCTTCCACCGCAGTTATGATGTCCGCTCTATTAATTGTCCCCACCTCGTGTTTCACTGCCATAGATGAGCTGGGAAAATTGACTTGAGCTTCATGCACCCCATCAAGTTTGGAAATCTTTTTCTGTAATTTCGAAGCACAGTCGGGGCAATCAAGCCCTTCAAGGGCAAAGGAAGAGAGAGTTTTGTCAGTAGAAACAGTAGCTATCTCAGGTTCACTGTACTGGTAGCCTGCTTTACTTATTGTTGAGAGGATGTGCTCGCGGGTTACCTCTTCAGGTTCGTATTCAAACCAGATTTTGGATGTGGTGTAGTTGAGGGAGACCCAGGTTACACCCGGAATTTTAGAAATAGATTGCTCCAGCTTTTGTCCACAGTCAGGGCAGTCGAGATTCTGTATGATATAGTGTTCATGGCCGTAGTGAGTTTTGAGCTTTACCCCTTGCCGGGTCGCATAGCTTTCGATAACTTCTAAAGAGGTAAAATTGGGATCATATTCGATAAGCAATTTCGATGGGTCTTCTGCTGCTTCTACCCTTTTTATTCCCTTGAGTCTTAAGATATCATCTTTAAAGCGGGCAATGCAGTTAAAGCAGTCTCCTTCATCTCGTAATGAAAGGGGAATTGTTATATGTTTTACATTATTCATTGTCAGAAAATTATCGTCTCGGTTATCCTAAAAGATATAGTGCTTCTTAACCTCTATTATTGATGAACTCGCAAGAAGTCATTATTCTCTTTCCCTTACGTGCGCCAACCCCTCACTAAACAAATTTTTGATGTGGTCATCATCCAGACTATAATAAGTCATCTGCCTATCTTTCCTGAATTTAACCAGTCTTAAATTCCTCAAAGTTCGAAGTTGGTGTGAAACAACAGAATCGGTTACTTGCAAAATTGACGCAAGGGCACACACACATAGTTCCTGCTTTGATAAAAGATGAATGATTTTTAAACGTGTGGGGTCTCCCAGAACTTTAAAAGTTTCAGCCAGGTTATGGACGGTCTCCTCAGTAAAGAGGCTCTTCCTCAGTTTATCTGCTTTCTTTCTATCCAGATGTTTTACCTCACAACCATCACGAGACATAGTATTATTTCCATTTAGTTACTTGATTATATGAACAATTATTCAAATAATAAATAAACCTACTCCCTTTGTCAATACATTTTTACGCAGGATGAAAACCCTACTTTAATAGTGAAGGATACTACCGCCCGTAAAACGGGTGGCATGGCTGCCTGCCAAGCCAGGGAGCACAGCCGGGGCTATGTAAAAGGGTAGTTAGATATAAACTTATAATCTAACTACCCGTAAAAATATCCAGGTTACTTCCTGATTATTCCTTGTAATGACTGCTTACTAATCAGGAATGAGATCACTGCTCAATCCAAAAAATTGTATATCATCAATATCTTCATCATCCCCTGAGGTAGTCGTCCTCTTTCCATTTCCCATAATTACCAAGCCAACAAACGAGAGACCAGTGAATTCATAGATTGTATCTTCATCGGTACTCGTCCACTCTGCGGTGAAAAGCACTCCAAGGTCTTCATAGGTGCCTTCTCCCTCAATATCTTTTTCCAGTATAGCCATGTAAAAGGCACCGCCCTCCTCAAAAGATAATTGGTCCAGATAAGGAGCGCGGTTAAGAAAGGTGAGATAGGTAACTCCTTCCACCCCCTCCACCTCTGCAGCAAAGCAGTTTCCGTGAGGTATGGCAGTGAAAGAAAACAAGGTTAGGAAAAAAATGCCCGTTGCAAAAATTTTTTTCATCTTTTATCACCTCCTCTTTAACCCATGGGGTAAAAACCCTCCATTTATGAAGGAATTCACTCTGTTAATGTTAACAGAGATTTAAGCTATATAAAAACTTTCTCATGGGATCTATTACAAGGATCTGACTACTACCATCATAACATAAATCCAGAAACTTTAAAAAAAGAAAAGTTTCTTCTTTTTAGCTTTCTCCCTCATCTCTGCCGCTATTTCCTTTATTCCTGTCAATTCCATCTGCAGCGCGCTCCAACCATACCAGAGTGCATAATCTGGATTGGCGTGAAATGTCCCCTGAAAGGCCCTCATCCAATGTTCGAGAAACATCACAAACAGCTTCTGTTCAATTTTAGTGGGAGCATCATGGAAGGTGAGCAAAGGCAACAGAAGCATAAACAACACCTACCAGAACAACTAACATTGTTTTGAGTACTCTTTTTTTCATAATAACTCTCTTCTTTTTAATTTGTTATTACAGTCTATCTTTTATCAAACCTTTCCTTCCTTAACGGGTTGTTGCCCAAATAAAAATTCCTTTGTGCAGTCTTTAAAACGTTTTTTGCTAATAAATCTTGGTGAAGCGGAAGATAAACGATTGCAACTGTTTGAACCCAAAGGGCGAGCTTTGAAATCGCCTGGAGCGAGCCTTAGATTTATCAAAAAACTTTTCAGACAAGCGAAAAGGGATTTGGACAACAGGCCGTTACGACCTTATCATGGTCAAAAGCATTTTGAACTTTTTGGCTGCCTTCAGTGCATGTGGTTCATTGGCCGGCATTATAATCATTTCACCTTCTTTCACACAGAGGGATTTGCCGGAGATAGTAATTTCTACTTCACCATCCAGCACACAAACTAAGGCATTAAAGGGTGCGGTATGTTCACTTAATCCCTGTCCTTCATCAAATGCAAACAAGGTTACGGTTCCCGTCTTTTTGTCGATTATAGTTTTGCTTACCACAGATTCATATTGGTAATCTATCAAATCGACTAACTTGATTGCTTGTCCGACAATTTCCTTATTACTAGTAACGGTTGGGGGTTGTTCCATGTGTATCCTTCCATTTTTAAAGTTAGATTAGGATATCATAAACCATGCTATAATTTTTTCAAGTGATAGTTTTGATGAACTCGTAAAAAGTCAGAAATTAGACGACAAAGTAAAAAGCTCCAGATGCAAGGCGCGAGAATCTTTAGGAATGAGGCGTACTTAGGAGTACGTCGGAATGACTAAAGATGAAGCGCAACGCAGCATATGGACTTTTTACGAAGTCGTCAGTTTTAGCTCATTAAAAACGTTGGTGACCAACGGCAAATCTGATAACTTTCTTTTTATTCCCACTAATTTCCCTTCTGATATTATTAAAGAGAAGATTGCTTTCTCTAACCATTACAAGATAAAAGGAAATAAAAGTATGACTTATGTCATAAGTGGTAAAAAA
>JAZFSJ010000505.1:0-4700 GCA_036446115.1 Thermodesulfobacteriota bacterium
AGTTAAGCAGGAGCATAATACCTGCTAATTCCTTAAGTATCTTCTTTTCAAAAATATGTTGAAACATGACGAAATATACCTCCCTGTGGCAGACTTTGCCCTGTTATTATTTGGAAATTTTTATCTTACTACCCTCATAAAAAAAATAAGTTACCGAAGCATCTGTAAATCGGTAACCACAAACTTTCTTAATTTAACACATTTTAGGGCTTTTGTCAAGTATCATTTATAATAATTATAGAATATGATACTTTAACCAATATCAAACATCTTTAAAAACGTGAATAGTGAAACATGAAGAAGCTGTTAACCCTCTTGGCCTTTGCCCTGATAGGCTGTTACTCGATCGTAGTGCAGGTGCTCTTCATAAGAGAGTTCATGATTGTCTTCTTTGGAAGTGAACTCTGCCTGGGGATTATCTTTGCAAGCTGGCTCATCGGAATCTCACTGGGTGCAACCACCGGCGGACGGTTAGTCAAACGATTCAAGAAGGTCCTCCCCTTATTCATCCTCCTTCAGGCGATTATCTGCCTGATGCCATTTTTCCAAATCTACTTCATCCGGATAGTACGGGAATTACTGGGGATACCACCGGGTGAGTACATCAGTCTTTTCTCACTGATTTCAGGCACCTTTCTCCTCATAGTTCCTTTCAGTTTTATGATCGGCCTGATCTTTCCCTGTGCTTGTAAAATAACAGTTGAAAAATTTAACCCCCTTAGAAATCCTGAACCAGACCCCAAACCCCGCTTAAACTCATCACTTTTTTCTTTCCGCAATAAATGGCAGGACTTCCTTTCTAACGGGGGAAGGAGTAAAGCCCAGCAAATCGGGTGGGTCTATATTGTGGAATCTGTGGGAAGTCTTGTCGGCGGTCTGCTCCTTACCTTTTATATGATTGCACACTTTAAGCCCTATGAAATGTTATCTGTTATTTCCACACTCATTTTAGCAAATGGCATCATCTTATCAATGTCACTTAAAAACGCATTCAATAAAACCTTCTTAGTCTGCTATGTTTTGCTTCTTTTATTACTCAATTATCTCTTTCTCTCCGGAAATGTTTCCCACTTTGATGATCTTTTGATAAAAAAGAGATGGGAAACATATCACAACCAGCTTGAGATGACCTCCTCTATCGATTCGCTCTACCAGAATATTGTAATTGCAACGAAAGAAGACCAGTACAACCTTTTTAGCAACGGACAGTATGTCTTTTCATTCCCCGACCCCTACCAATCTGCTGTTTTTGCCCACCTTGTTCTAACCCAGCACCCACGCCCCCGCAAAGTGCTGCTGGTTGGAGGAGGAATAGTCGGAATTATTAAGGAAATTCTAAAGTATCCCCTAACCCTGCTCCACCACGTTGAGTTGGACCCCAGGATGATCGAGGCTTACCACCTCCACTTGCCCCCTGAGGATAAGAAAGTCCTAAAGGACAAACGGCTTGAGGTCTTTCACACCGATGGCAGATACTATATGAAAAACACAAAAGAAAAATATGACCTGGTGATTTTGAACCTTCCCGACCCCTCTACCGCTATGCTCAATCGATTTTACACCCTTGAGTTCTTTGAAGAGGTCAAAGGGAGGCTCAATGAGGACGGGATAATGGTGACGTCCATTACCTCAACCGTCAATTATATCGGTGAGGAGACTGGCATTTACACGGGCTCCCTTTACCATACCCTGAAGAAGGTCTTTCCCTATATCGTGATAGTCCCGGGGGTAAAGAACTACTTCTTTGCCGCACTAACACCCGATGTGGTAACTGTCGACAGTAAAATCCTGGCGCAAAGATACCTCAGCCAGCAGATTTCATCAGATTACTTCACACCATATCATTTCAAACTGCTTCTGCCCAAAGAGCGGGTGAAATTCATCAAAAAATCCTTAGAGAAGAGGAGCAGTGCACGTATCAACACGGATTCCCATCCCATTACCTATTTCTATAACCTGGTTCTCTGGGAGATTTTTTCCGGGAAGAGGGGTGAGGAAAACATCTTCAAGCGATTCTCTCGCGGTCTTGCCTGGCTAATCCTTCTCCCTTTAATCCTGTTCTTTATAAGGATAATCTATGTGCTGCTCAAAGAAGAAAGGTCATCTCATCACCTGAAGTTTAACGGTCTACTGGCTATAGCCACCACCGGTTTCGCGGGCATGGCACTTGAGATTATCCTCCTTTTTTCCTTTCAGAATATCTATGGCTACGTCTATCAGAAAGTAGGATTGATCGTGGCACTATTCATGCTGGGCTTGGCCCTGGGCGGCTATCTTATGAATCACCTCATCTCAGGAAAAGAGAAAAACTGGGTCGGGATGCTGATTATAATTGAGTTTCTCATATGTATCTATTCCTTAAGCCTCCCCTATATAATTAACCTGTTCTCATCCCAGGGATCAGGGAATCCGGTTTTAAGCCTGGAATATCTCTTTATGATACTGGTTGCCGGGGCCGGGGCATTAACAGGAGCGGAGTTTCCTCTGGTGAGCAGGATTTTTATAACCCATGATGAGGTAGGGACTGTGGCAGGGTGGGTAGATGCCTTTGATCATCTCGGGGCATGCTTCGGTGCACTACTTACCGGAACCATTCTGGTTCCCCTTCTGGGAACCTTTAATAGCTGCTTCTTCACCGGTGCACTCAATCTGATGAGCGGCATCCTGCTTCTCATCTACCTTCTGCAGAGAAAAAAATAACATATCTTCGCGCTCTCTGCGTCCTCCGCTGTAGAAATCAGCTATATCTTTTCCCACACACCGGCAATCACATGCTTACAGGTGGGACACTTGTCCACTTTAATCGAGTTTTGAAGGATATGATACCCTATTCTCCGAATGAGCATTTCTCCGCAGCCCGGGCAATAGGTGTTTTCTCCATTGTGACCCTGTACGTTTCCCAGGTACACGTAGTGCAGCCCCACTTCCATTGCAACCTTCCTGGCATTCTCCAGCGTCTTGATAGGGGTTGCCGGCAGGTTTTTAATCTTGTACATGGGGTGAAACCTGGAGAAGTGGATCGGCACCTCCACCCCCAACTCCTTCTTTATCCACTGACTCATCTTCCTGATCTCAGACTCACTGTCATTTAGCGTGGGGATAATAAGCACCACGATCTCATACCAGATCCCTATTTTCTTTAAGGTCTTTAAGGTATCAAGAACCGGTTTTAGTTCACCACTGCAATAATCCTTATAAAACGTCTCGGTAAAGGCCTTAAGATCAATCTTTACACCGGTAAGCTGCTTGCACAGTTCAATAAGCGGCTTCTCATTAATAAATCCATTGGATATCATCACACTTCCTATACCCTCGCTTTTTGCCAGTTTAGCCGTATCGTACATATATTCATAAAACACCACTGGTTCACTATAGGTGTAGGCAATGGTGGAACA
Source organism: Thermodesulfobacteriota bacterium (assembly GCA_036446115.1). Lineage (GTDB taxonomy): Bacteria > Desulfobacterota > WTBG01 > WTBG01 > WTBG01 > JAZFSJ01. The sequence goes on from JAZFSJ010000505.1 coordinate 3,396, forward strand.
CTCGTTACGTTTTGACAGGGAAACTATTTCCTTTGGGGATAAAGAACCGCTTTCCACCTGTTCCGGTCGATACTGGGCAATCCTCCAGTTCTGACAAAACTTGCACTCAAAATTGCAGCCCACAGCTGCAATGGAAAATGCCTTAGTGGAAGGAAGATAGTGGAAAAGAGGCTTCTTTTCAATGGGATCCACATGAGCCGCACAGGATTCACCATAGACCAAACTATAGTACTTTCCTTTTCTGTTTTCCTTATTCCCGCAGTAACCCCTTTCCAGGTCAGCAATCTCACACTTCTTGGGACAGATCTCACATTGAATTTTTAAATCGGGAAGTTTCTTGTAGAAACTCACCTCTTTTAAGGGGGGTTCTTCTTTAGCCAGGGCATGCGAAGGAGAGATAAGTTTCCAGAGATCGTGAGAAGGCATTCCAAAGCGGGAAGCAAGTCCCATACTGCAAAGCCCCTGTGACAGGTACTTAAAGAAATCTCTTCTGGTGTAATCCCCACCCATGAGCGTTTCCTTTATAGTTTTATGAATTCTATATGATTGAGATCGTCTGTCCCCAACCCCTTCTTTGCTGCGGTAGCAATGTGGACCGGTTCCCTGCCGGCCTTCTTCAGAGAAGGAAGACCCTTTTCTTTTCTTTTTTCCTCAATCAACTCAGTGCCCATGCGGTCGATGGCCACAGGGTCCCGGCTCAAAAGTAAACTATGGTAATCGAGGGCCCACTGCGGCTTAAAGGCAGGTCCCCCATGATATTGCAGGGTAAGTGCGTCACAGATAACCAATCTCAACTTATCCTTTATGTAGGAATGGGTGTTTAAATCGGCGATGAAGGGATCACAGTTATTATCATGATACTTATTAGGGTTATGAATAGCTCCATAGAAATTTTTCAGACTGAGTGATACCCCTGCCAGGTCGTGGTCTTTAAGCACGGGGATATTGATCAGGGCTGTGCAAAAGGAAGAGATAATGGAGCTGAAACAACTGCCAATTGAGCCAGCGATTTCTGGGTAAGGGTCATAATTGGTGTCAGTGCCAAAACATTTTACCCCTTTGTCTGATTTGTTAATGGTATATCCTGCGCTTTTCAGTTCTTTGGTCAGCCGGTCCCAGATGATGATGTTTTCCTCAGGGATGCCGGCAGACTTAAGACCTGATACGACGGCCTTTACAACCCCGAAGTGGGTGGCAATCTGCTTTCCTCCCAGGGCATTGACTTTAATACCCACAATATCTTTAGGTTTGAATATGCTCTTCCAGGCGCGACCAGATGTGGACTCCCTTGTGAGGGAAAGAATG
>JAZFSJ010000506.1:0-2074 GCA_036446115.1 Thermodesulfobacteriota bacterium
GTATATTTCAAAATATGTAATGCAAATTCATCTTTTAGCAATCAAAGTATGACGACTTCGTAAAAAGTCCATCTGCTGCGTTGCACTTCATCTTTAGTCATTCCAACGTACCTCTAAGTACGCCACATTCCTAAAGACTCGCGCGCCTTGCATCTGGATTTTTTTCTGCCTGGCTGAGTTCCCTGGCCGACACGAGCGTTAGCACAGGCAGGCGGACAAGATGTCGTCTAATGGATTAGTTTTACAAGAGAATCATTTTTAACGGGAAAAGGAGGTTGTATGTCAGACATCAGGAAAGAGGTAGAACGATGGGAAAGTAAAACAGTAGGAAAAACCATTGAAAAATTTCCGGAAAGGAAGGAGGAGTTCCGTACCACGTCCGACATTGAGTTTAAACGGCTCTTCACTCCTCTGGATTTAGAAGGGTCCGACTATACCAGCGAGCAGGGATTTCCGGGAGAACATCCCTTCACCCGGGGTGTACAGCCTACCATGTACCGGGGAAGGTTGTGGACCATGCGGCAGTACGCGGGGTTTGGTAATGCGGAGGACACTAATAAGAGATACAAGTATCTCCTGGATCATGGGCAAACCGGTTTAAGTGTGGCATTTGATCTTCCCACCCAGATCGGCTATGATTCGGACCATTCTTTGAGTAGGGGAGAAGTAGGAAAGTGTGGGGTGGCTATCGATTCGCTGACAGATATGGAAATTCTCTTTGAGGGAATACCTTTGAGCAAGGTAAGCACCTCCATGACTATTAATTCTACTGCTGCCACCCTGCTTGCCATGTACATGGCAGTTGCGGAAAAACAGGGGGTAGCGGTGAATGAATTGAGAGGTACCATTCAAAATGATGTGCTTAAAGAGTATATCGCGAGGGGGACCTATATTTATCCGCCCCAACAATCGATGAGAATCGTCACTGATATTTTTGCCTTCTGCAAAGATCAGCTTCCAAGCTGGAATACCATCAGCATCAGTGGATACCACATCAGGGAAGCCGGTTCTTCGGCCGCTCAGGAGGTAGCCTTTACCCTGGCGGATGGGATAGCGTATGTCGATGCCGCGATCAAGGTCGGGTTGGATGTAGATGCTTTTGCCAGACGCCTCTCTTTCTTTTTCAACTGTCACAACAATTTCCTGGAGGAAATTGCGAAGTTCCGGGCTGCGAGAAGGCTTTGGGCCAGAATTATGAAGGAGCGTTTTCACGCACAAAAACCTGCTTCCTGCATGCTGCGCTTTCACACCCAAACCGCAGGCTGCACCCTCACTGCCCAGCAGCCTTACAATAATGTAGTGCGGGTAGCATACCAGGCCCTTGCTGCGGTTCTGGGAGGCACCCAATCCCTCCACACTAACTCCTTTGATGAGGCGCTTTCCCTGCCAACAGAAGAAGCGGTGCGTATAGCGCTGAGAACCCAGCAGGTTGCTGCCTGCGAAGCCGGTGTAACCGATTCGGTAGACCCCCTGGGGGGCTCATATCTCATTGAATCACTCACCAGTGAGATTGAGAGAAAATCAGAAGAGTACATTGCAAAGATTGACGCCATGGGTGGGATGATCAAGGCAATTGAAGAAGGCTATGTCCAGAAAGAGATTGCTAACAGTGCTTACACCTATCAGAAAGAAGTAGAAAGCAAGGAGAGGGTCATTGTAGGGGTAAATCAGTTTACTGTTGAAGAAACACCACCTTCTAACTTGCTGAGAGTTAACCCGGAAGTGGAGAAACTGCAAAAGCAGAAAATTGACAAAATCAAACGAGAGCGGGATAGCTCTCAGGTAGAAAAATTTCTTCAGAGTCTCAAAAAGGCTGCGGAGGGAACTGATAACCTTATTCCACCGGTCCTGGAAGCGGTTAAATCCTATGCAACCCTGGGAGAGATCGCCGATGTGCTGAGAGAGGTTTTCGGAGAGTACCGGGAGCACTAGGTATAACTATAAGGTTGAGTGTAACGGCTGCGGGTGCCCAACTCTCGTATAGAAATTCAATTAAGCAGTAAGTTATAGGTTGCAGTAGTTACTTATTCTCGTGCAGGATTTTCTATTACAAGCTTTCTGCATTCATCTGCGC
>JAZFSJ010000507.1:0-2952 GCA_036446115.1 Thermodesulfobacteriota bacterium
CAGGTACTACAAAAAACCTCAATGCCCTTAGTTTTGATGGGATTAACGGGTATGCTGTAGGAGATGATGGAACAATGATTATTTATAATGATAATAGCTGGAAAAATATTAATTCAGCTCAAGGATGAAGTCGAATATCTGCAGAAAAGAATTGGCGAAATGGAAAATGAGAATAATGTAATGGGGACGAAGCAAAAAGAGGAGATCAAACAATTTGAGAAAAAAATGAAGGATGTGACAACGACTACCGAAAAGGAAAATAAGGCCTACAAGGCAGAACTCGACAAGCAGCAAAAAGAGATGATTAAAAAACACGAGGATGAAATTGAGGAAAATAAGAAGGAGATAGAAGACCTCAAGGCTATACACCTAAAAGAGAAAGAAAAGCTGGAAAAGGACGACGAGAAGCGACTTGAAGATGAAAAACGAAGGCACGAGGGTAAGATGGATGAAGTAAAGGATAAGACAAAGGATGCGATCCAGAAGGTGATACGGGAAAAGGAGGACTTAATTGGAGAACTCCGCCAGGAAAACGAGAGGCTCAAGAAGGATGTTGAAAGACTCAAGGAAAGGATACGACTTCTTGAAGTTGAACACTTATAGGTGTAAAAGATGGCAGAGATTTACGGTTTCAACACGGTTTCTTTAGCTGCAGCAGGTGCATCTTTGTTCGTAGCTTTGATAGCAATAATAAAATGGCGGTCTACGGTCAAAAGAACGGAACACCTTTTGAATGCAGTGAATGAGACCGATGCCGAGAAGGGGGAGATGTACACCCGCGTGAGGGAGTTGGAATCTGAGAATAAAAGGATTAATGCGGAACTAAAAGATACTGAAAAGGAGTACAAGGAGCGGATGAAGGCAGTGGAGGAGGGGGAAAAGAAGGTAAAGGAAGAGTCAAGGGAGCTTGAAGAAGAGCTCTTGAAGGTAAGGGGGGTTAAAGAAACATTAGAGATGCACAGAGTCAAATTGGGAACCGTGGAGAGAGAAAAATCTGAGTTACAGAGAAAGCTTGACAATGCCATGGCAGCCTATGAGGAAGAATACGAGGAAGAAAAGCGGAAGCTGGAGAAGCAAGTAAAAGAGATAAAAGCCCGAACCAAAGAAGTGGTTGAGGATGTGTCTAAGGAAAAGGAAGACGAGCTGGTGAAGTTGAAGGCGGAGAATCAGGAACTAAAGGAGACGGTGAGTAAACTCAAAGATAGACTGAGCCTCTGGGAAGCGGTAGGAGACCTATAACTTCCATTTGTTTATTTCGTTTTTATTGGGGAAGGGATGAGATTATTTCGTAGAACCTGGGGAAAGATATCTCTGCACATTCAGCATTTTTTATTGTAGTTTGCCCTTCGGCAGCTAGACCCAAAATGGTTAGGGCCATAGCCATACGATGATCCCCTCTGCTATCCACAGTAGAGCTCTTTAGAGTTTTTACTCCTTCTATAGAAAGCCCATCCTCCTTCTCCTCAATCTTCACCCCGAATTTTGAAAATTCTTTTGCGCATGCTGATAATCGATCAGACTCCTTGAACCTTGCATGCCCCACGTTTTTGATCTCGCTATTGCCCTCAGCCTTACACATAAGGGCCGCAACTGTTGGGAGGAGGTCTGGGGTGTCCCCTAGATCCACATCGGTTGCTTGAAGCTTCCCACCACTTGCAGTTATTAACCCGTTTTCCTCAACTATCTCGACGCCCATATCCGTGAGAATATCTAGTATTACTCTGTCACCTTGGATTGATTCCTTCCTTAGACCCTTGACCTCTATTCGTGACCCTGTGAGGGCAGATAAAGCTAAGAAATAGGCACCAGAGGAATAGTCGCCTTCCACTGTGTACTTCCTACCCGTGTACATCCTATCGCATTCAACCTTGAACCTTTTGTACGCATCATTTTCTACCTTGACCCCAAACACTCTCATAAGGTCCAAAGTTATATCGACATAGGGTCTAGACTTGAGGGGCGATGTGATCTCTAACTCAACGTCATTTTCGGCATATGGGGCGGCTAGAAGCAGTGAGGAGATGAACTGTGAACTAACGTCTCCTCTTATCTTGGCATGCCCCCCTTTTATTCCATTACCTTCGATAGCCACTGGGGGTGTCCCATTACCTCCGCTGGAATAAGCCTTAACTCCAAGTTGATTAAGAGCATTGAGTAGAGGCTGCATAGGGCGCTTTTGAAGCGAGGAATCACCAGTGAGCACAACCTTCCCATCGAGGGCCGCAACGCTGCTCATCAAACGAATAGTTGTGCCCGAGTTCCCGCAGTCCACTGGGTTTTCTGGCGTTTCCAACACGCCACTTGATCCATGAAATAAAATCTCATTATCACTTGTATATTCCATCTCAATGCCGAAGGCTCTTAAGGCGTTTATGGTGCTGAGAGTATCTCCAGCTCGTAGGTAATCACTAATGATGGAGTCTCCCTTGGCCAATGCCCCAATTATAAGGGCTCTATGGGTAATGCTCTTCGAGGGGGGCGCCTCGACTGTGCATTTGAGCCCGGTTACACCTCTTACGGTTACATCCATTGCTGAACACCTTATTTTTTATAATAGGGTGGCCATGGGTACTAATAATGTTATCTAACCTGCGGAATGAGGTGGATTTGATAGAGAGGCACTTGAAGATCCTCAGACAGGTTTTGGATAATGAACCTATTGGGATAATTAAACTCTCAGAGCTCTCTGGCATGCCCCAGCACAAGGTTAGGTACTCCCTACGTGTTTTAGAACAACACGGTGTAATTAGGCCATCACCGCAGGGAGCGGTTTCTACAGATAAGGCTAAGGAATTTTTAAAATCGTTTCCGAAGGAATTAAAGGCAATTACGAAAAGTATGGGTAAACTTGATTAAGCCGATTCATCCTTTTCTTTAAATTCATCTTTTTCTGTATAGGTGTCTTTGTCAACGGAAGCGGTCTCTATGACCTCGTTGGCCACATAAACGGGC
>JAZFSJ010000508.1:0-5277 GCA_036446115.1 Thermodesulfobacteriota bacterium
GCTTGCCCGGTTAAATGCGAAGCATATTTAACTAGGGTAGGCGGGGATGAATCGGCACAATTCATAAATAATCAAATTTAAACTCCGGGATGCCCCGCGCTGTGCGCGGGGAGCATCACTTATCTGATTATTTATATTGTTTCCAATGATAGTAACTTAAGGGAGATTACGGTGATGGAAGTGTATGTGATCGGTTCTGGTACTGGTGTTCCTTCCCTGAAGCGGGGTTCGCCTGGCACTGTCGTCAAGGTCGGAGAGAGTATCATTCTTTTAGATAGTGGACCTGGAACCTTGAGGCAGCTGCTTAAGGTTGACATTGATTTTAGAAATATTGGTTACCTTATCTATAGCCATCTTCATCCAGATCACACCTCTGAGCTTGTACCTTTTCTCTTTGCTTCACAATATGGAAGTGAAGAGAAGAGGACAAAGGAGTTGCATACCATAGGACCTATAGGGATAGCTGAATTTCATCAGAGGCTGAAACAAGCGTATGGTAAGTGGATCGATCCTCAAAGTTACCAGCTTGAGATGACGGAAATTACTGATGAGGAATTAAGTTTTGCGGACTTTAAGCTACAGGGATTCCCTCTGGTGCATAGTGGCCATAGTGTGGGTTATAGATTGAAATCACCAGAAGGAAAAGTGGTGGCCTATTCGGGGGATACAGATTATTGTCCTAACCTCATTGAATTGGCAAAAGGGGTTGATCTTTTGATTTTAGAGTGCTCTTTACCTGATGACATGAAAATAGATGGTCATCTCACCCCTTCCCTGGCTGGGCGTGTGGCACGAGAAACGGAATGCAAGAGATTGTTGCTTACCCATTTTTATCCCCCTTGTGATAAATATGATATTGTGAAAATAGTTAAGGAGCAGTATAAAGGAGAGGTGAAACTGGCGGAGGATTTAATGAGGATTGTTGTATAAATACCACAGATTATAAATTGTGCATTGCTTAAGAGAGACTTACCCCATGAAGATATGTTGTTTCTGTAGAAAAGAACTGGATATAGGAGGGGGTAGAGTAGGGAGGGATGAAACATGTCCGCATTGTCGACGTGATCTAAAATGTTGTTTAAACTGTGTATTATATGATATTTCCTCACACTACTGTCGAGAACCTCAGAGTGAGGAAGTGAGGGATCGTGAGCGAAGTAATTTCTGTGATTTTTTTACCTTTAGAGATGGAAAAGTGGAAGATGAAGAGGTCGATCAGGTGAGAAAGGCTAAAGGAGAGTGGGAGAAACTGTTTGAGAAATAGTTTTTAACGGGAGAAAAGAAGAGACGTAACATTTTGATATTTCGGCAAAAAAATAGTTCTTGACAAAAATATAAAAATAAACTTTAATCGTAAGGTTGTTCTATATTTCATCCATTACAAATAAGACTCGCTGGATATATTAGGATTCACTCAGCTAAGCACCGATTTTAAAAATGAGATTTTTCTAGGTGTCATTGTTGATGATCTCGTAAAAAGTCATGAAACAGACGACACAGTAAAAATCTCCAGATGCAAGGCGCACAAATCTTTAGGAACGAGGCGTGCTTAGGTGTACGTTGGAGTGACTAAAGATGAAGTGCAACGCAGCAGATGGACTTTTTACGAAGTCGTCATTGTTTGCTTTGGAAAACCCGTGCTATCACGGGTCGCAAAAGGAAACATTAGCACTTTTCTGCTTTCTTTGTTTCACCCTTCAAGGTAAACAAATCCTTGGCTGAGCTCCCTGGCTGAACTCGGGCAAGGCGAGTAGGCGGACAAGCCACCCGTTTCATGGGTGGTAGTTTACTTAATGTTATAAAAAACAATAGTTTTAGGCGGAATTTAAAGTTCCGTGCAAGATTTCTAACGGAGTTTATTCTACAGGTATTTCTACTATGTTTGAAAACCTTACTGAAAAATTGAATCAAACGTTCAAGCGTTTGAAGGGTCACGGCAAGCTTAGTGAGCAAAATATTCAAGAGGCCCTAAAGGAAGTTCGCATTACCCTGCTGGAAGCTGACGTAAATTTTAAGGTAGTCAAGGAATTCATAGAGGGTGTCAGACAGAAGTCCCTAGGTCAGGAGGTGTTGAAAAGTTTTACTCCTGCTCAGCAGTTTATCAAGATCGTTAAGGATGAACTTATTTCCTTAATGGGGGATAAAGAAAATCACCTCAGTTTAGCGGGTAAAGGTCCCCATTCCATAATGGTGGTGGGATTGCAGGGCTCCGGTAAGACAACCACCATAGGGAAATTGGCACGATTGCTGTTGGATAAAAACCATACTCCTTTCTTAGTGCCTGCTGATGTATATCGTCCTGCAGCTATCGAGCAGCTTAAAACGTTGGGTGCGCAGTTAGGGGTGGCAGTTTATGAAACAGACCGTAAGCAGAACCCCATTGACATTTGTAAAGATGCACTCAACGTGGCTGTTAGGAAAGGGTTTAATGTTCTACTAATAGATACTGCGGGAAGATGGCACATTGATGAGGAGTTGATGGTAGAGCTCAAAAACATTAAAGAGAAAATCAATCCCCAAGAGATTCTTTTTATCGCTGATGCGATGACAGGTCAGGAAGCAGTCAATGTGGCGACCAGCTTTGATGAAATGTTAGATATTAATGGAGTCGTTCTCACCAAAATGGACGGCGATGCTCGTGGAGGAGCTGCACTCTCTATCAAAGCGGTTACTAAGAAACCAATAAAATTCGTGGGTGTTGGGGAGAAAATGGATGCTCTGGAAGTATTTTATCCGGATAGAATGGCATCTAGAATATTGGGTATGGGTGATGTCCTTTCATTAATCGAGAAAGCAGAGGATGCCATTGATGCGGAAGAGGCCGTAGCCCTGGAAAAGAAGATAAAGAAAGACGGGTTCACTCTGGAAGATTTTAGAAGTGTATTTCAACAGATAAAAAAGATGGGTCCCCTACAGGATATTTTGGGTATGATTCCCGGTGTAAATAATAAGGCGCTTAAATCGATGCAAGTTGACGACAAAAAGCTGGTCAGGATGGAGGCGATTCTTGATTCCATGACTAAAAAAGAGAGGGGACATCCTTCTGTTTTAAATGGGAGCCGCCGCAAGAGGATTGCTAAAGGGAGTGGTACCAGTGTCCAAGAAGTGAATAAATTAATCAAGCAATATATGCAGACCCGTAAAATGATGAAGTCGTTTAGTAAAGGTAAAATGGGAAATTTTGGCGGTTTATTGTTTAACTCATAGTTAACAAGTTTTTTTGCGAGGTGGAAGAGATGGCTGTTAAGATTAGATTATCGCGCTTTGGTACCAAGAAGAAACCTTTTTATAGGGTAGTGGTGGCTGATTCCTCATTCCCCAGAAATGGTCGATTCATCGAAAAGGTGGGAACTTATGATCCCCGGAAGGATCCTCCTGAAATTAAGCTTAAGGGGGATAGGATTTTAGAGTGGATAAAGAAGGGAGCTCTGCCAACTGAGACAGTAGAACAATTGCTGAAGAAGGGAGGGGTGTTTTCTAAAGAAAATACATAAACTTGATCAACATCAGAACTCTTTTACGGTTGTCTACCGGGAATGAAGTGATTTTCCAGCGAGATAAATTAAACGTATTTAGTGCGGAGGATAGGGAGATGAAAGAATTGATCGAATATATTGCAAAATCACTGGTTGATCAGCCTGATGTGGTAAAAGTTACAGAGGTGGAGGGTGAAAGAACTTTGGTAGTTGAGTTGTGTTTAGCTAAGGAGGATTTGGGAAAGGTTATTGGTAAACAGGGAAAAACTGCCAGAGCGATGAGGACTATCTTAAGTGCCGCTTCCATGAAACAGAGGAAAAGAACCATACTGGAAATAATTGAGTAATACGTGTTGATCTCCTTTATTCTGAATAGAAGATGATTATCATCCCCAAAAGACAACCTTACCCTTATCAAGTTTTCTGGGGTATTCTTATTAAGTAGAATAGGATTATTGTTTGCTTTGGAAAACCCGTGCTTCGCACGGGGTCGCAAAAGGAAACATTGATACGGAATGACGAGCGTTCGGCCTTTAAAAGGGTCTTTTTATTATGATGAAGTTTAACGTTATCACTTTGTTTCCTGAGATGTTCGGTGACCCTTTTAAAGCTAGTATCTTGATGCGGGCACAGGAAAAGGGTCTCATAAAAATTGAACTTCATAACCTGAGGGAGTTTTGTAGGGATAAACATCGGGTAACAGATGATCTTCCCTATGGCGGTGGTGCAGGCATGGTTATGAAGCCCGAACCTCTTATTACAGCTATCGAGACGATAAGGTCTTCGCAGCCTGAGATGAAGATGCTTTTAATGACCCCTCAAGGAAAGAGATTTGAACAGCGCGATGCTGTGAAGTTGGCTAGATGTTCTTCACTTGCCCTGGTTTGTGGTCGCTACGAAGGTGTAGATGAAAGAGTAAGAAGTTTTGTAGACGAAGAATTTTCTATTGGCGATTATATTTTAACCGGCGGCGAGTTAGCTGCTATGGTGGTGATTGATGCTGTGGCCAGGTTAATCCCAGGAGTATTGGGTGCTGCTGCTTCGCTTGAGGAGGAGTCTTTTACCCAACCACTGTTAGAAGCACCTCACTACACGCGTCCTAGGGTTTTTAAGGACATGGAGGTGCCGGAAGTTTTATTGTCGGGTAATCATTCAGAGATTAAACGATGGAGGCGTCAACAAGCATTGAAGAAAACTAAGGAAAGAAGGCCTGACTTGCTGTCTAAAGCACCTCTTTCTGGAGAAGATATGAAATTTCTTGAGCAAATCGAGAATTAATGGTTCGAAAGTGAGGAGATAGATAAATGAATATTATTGACCAAATTGAAAAAGAGCAGATGAAAACTGATCTACCCTCTTTTAGATCGGGTGATACGGTAAAGGTCCATGTGCGGGTCAAAGAAGCTGAGAAGGAAAGAATCCAGGTATTTGAGGGAGTTGTTATTAGAAAAAAGAAGGGTGGAAGTAGAGCAAGCTTTACGGTCAGAAAGATCTCCTACGGCGTTAGTGTGGAGAGGATCTTCCCCTTGCATTCCCCCATTATTGAAAAAGTTGAGGTGGTTCAGAGAGGTAGGGTTCGACGATCAAGACTTTATTATTTGAGAGGATTAAAGGGGAAAGCAGCAAGGATTAAAGAAAGGAAGAGTACAACACAGTAGATACTCTGCACAACTAACCCTTTTGGGTAGCTATGAATAAGCAAATTTGGGGGGTTTTGTAGGGTTTTATAAACACTAAATAATCTTACTTAAACCACTTATTTTATTGGATTTTTACTTATTATTATTTGTTATCCAGTGTG
>JAZFSJ010000509.1:0-2635 GCA_036446115.1 Thermodesulfobacteriota bacterium
GGTTTTGTATTTATCAACTTTACTTATACCAAAAAGGCTGTGACTTAGGAAACCCTTCATAGTATCTATAAGTGTGTGTTCAAGACATCACCCATTCCACTCAACACTACCAAATCAAGTATACACAACCAAAGATTTAAAAATTACCCAATTAAAAGAGACAAAACCTAGATAATAACTAACGGGAGTCTGTTGAGGCACAACCGGTATGTTGTGAATTTTCTGAGGTTTTCTGAGTCATTTAAAACATTCTAAAATACCCATAAAAAAAGGATTCGCAAGTAATATTATATACTTATGAACCCTCAATTTTTCGCTTTTAACAAGCGGGGTTTTTCTTTATCCTCACCTGGAATACATAAATATCTAATAAAATACATCAAAATGTAGCATGAAGCATGACCCATGAAGCAGAGAGTTCAGAAACCAGCAGTCAGAAATTTGGAAAATATTTATTCTGACTCCTGTATTCTTTCTCCTTTTGTATACTGCATTGCTTACAACTTTAACCTTTACACATTTTCACATTTCTATTACTATTAAAAATAGTTCCCTTCGTTCACGATTGTAATGTCGTAGAATTTACGAGACGGTATAATGGATGATGACTTAAAAAGGGTGGCGCTAAAAGCAGTAAAAGAAGGAAGCGCTATTCTTATGAAATACTTCGGTAAAATTAAATCTATTGACTATAAGGGTGAGATAAATCTGGTAACTGAAGCAGACCAACGCTCAGAAGAAGTAATCTTAAGTATCATTAAAGATAGCTATCCCAATCACCGCATCCTTGCAGAAGAAACAGGTGAGAGCGGAAATTCTTCTTCTTTCAAGTGGATTATCGACCCGCTTGATGGCACCACCAACTATGCTCATGGCTACCCCTGCTTCTGTGTTTCACTTGCCATCGAATATGAAGAAGAAGTAATATATGGTGCGGTATACGACCCTGTAAAAGACGAACTCTTCACTGCAGAAAAAGGAAAAGGGGCTTTTATAAACGGAAAGGCAATAAAAACATCATCTACAAAACAGTTAGACCAAAGCCTGCTCTGTACGGGATTCCCCTATGATGTCAGGGACGACATGGACAGTAATATCCTAAATTTTCGCACCTTCCTGATGAAAGCCCAGGCCGTAAGGAGAGACGGCTCCGCGGCACTCGATCTCTGTCACACCGCTGCGGGAAGATTTGACGGATTCTGGGAACAAAAGCTTTTCCCCTGGGACGTTGCGGCAGGAGGTTTACTGGTAACAGAAGCAGGGGGTAAACTTACTAATTTTACAGGGGGAAATTTCAGCATCTACGACAAAGAGATCGTTGCCAGCAACGGATTAATTCATGACCAGATGGTCGAGGCATTAAACGGTTAAAAAACTTTCCCGATTTATAAACAAAATTTCAAAATTTTTTAAAATGAATAAAGTTTTTCTTGAATCTATACGATTATATAATATCATAATGTTAAGGTCACCAATCCATTGTTTTCTTCTAAATAAACTTTCTTAAGATGAAACTACCAACTATAAAAAATCAATACATCTACATTCCTTGCATCGTGTTTGGAATATCTGTACTTTGCCTGTCATCCCTTGCCGGTGCGGATATTTACCGCTACATTGATGAAAGGGGTACCATCCACTTCACCAATGTCCCTACCAGTCATAGATACCGAGCATTAAAGAAAAACAGGGGCAGAGTTAGAAACAAGTACCCCACACGTTATGATCAGCTTATTAGAGAGATTTCTCAAAAGTACAACGTTAACCCTGCTCTGGTTAAAGCAGTGATAAAGGCCGAGTCTGATTTTAACCCCTACGCAGTTTCTAAAAAGGGAGCCCGGGGCCTGATGCAGTTGATGCCAAAGACCTTGAAGGACCTTAAGGTATATGACCCCTTTCATCCCAGGGATAACATCAATGGAGGAGTCAAATTCTTAAAGCGCATGCTTACCCGGTTCAATAACAACATACCTTTATCCCTTGCCGCCTACAACTCCGGAGCTGAAACTGTTGAAAAATATGAAGATATCCCTCCCTACCAGGAAACCCAACACTATGTAAAAAAAGTCCTCAATTACTTTGATCGTTATCGCCAAGAACTCTAACACTTCCAGAAGTAAAAAAGTCCATGTCAGAAATACTGGTTAAGGTGACTCGGGGAAATCAGATCGAGAGTATCCACCGGGGGCACATCGTAGTAGCAAATGCCGAAGGAGAAATACTCTATCACCTGGGAGACCCCGATTTTAAAATCTGCATGCGAAGCTGTGCTAAGCCTATTCAAGCCCTGCCTGTTATCACCACAGGTGCTGCAGATAAATTCAGTCTTACACCTGCCGAGCTCGCTGCTATGAGTGGCTCCTTGAACGGCCAGGACTTCCAGGTCAATGCAATTAAGTCCATCCTGTGTAAAATTGGATTGGATGAACGATCCCTGCAGTGTGGGGTTCACCGCCCTTCACACCGACCAACAGCTAAAAAACTGCAGGAAGAAGGTAAAAAACCCTCTCTTCTGCACAACAACTGCACAGGTAAGCACTCCGCCATGCTCACCCTCTGCGTCCATCATGGATGGCAGCTTAATAACTACACCAGTAAAGAACATCCCGTACAGCAGCTCATATTGAAAACGGTC
>JAZFSJ010000510.1:0-2696 GCA_036446115.1 Thermodesulfobacteriota bacterium
TCTTATCAGGAGTCTGTTGGAAAATGTTCAGATGCAAGGCGCGCGAAATCCTGAGGAATGAGGCGTACTTATTCGTACGCTGCAGTGACGAAGGATGAGCGCAACGTCGCAGATGAGCGTTTTCCGACAGACTCCTAGGATCGTTTTGATCGCCACACCATGCCATATGCTTCAATAACCATTTGCTTAAAAAGGGAATTCCCAATCAACGATTTTTTCTGTGATGTTCTATGGCAGGGATAAAATATTCTCAAGGACGGTTTCTGCGGTCGAACATGTAGTTTGATCCCTTAAGCTTCTTAACCTCCTTTTTTAATTCACCAGCTATGGCAGATGCCTCTCCGGGATGATTAACGACGGTAGTGTTTAAATCAATGACCGAGATGGATAACGATACCATGGAAAAGCGTCGAGGATTGCCCTGGCGGTCCTTGCTCTCGATGTAGCCACGTATTCGATCTTTGTCATCAAAGAGAGTGGGAATAACCATATCAAAGTTCTGTATAATCTGTTCACAACATTCCTTAGCAAGATGGGAAGGTATAATAAAAAAGAAGTCATCTCCTCCCACATGCCCTACAAAACTGTCTGAAGGACTCAATCTTTGTGATACATTGGTAATAACACGGGCAGTCATACGAATTGCATCGTCCCCCCGTGCAAATCCATAGCGGTCATTAAATGCCTTAAAGTTATCCAGGTCCAGGTAACACAGCGCAGCTTTTTCTTTCTGCCATATAGTTTTTTGGATAGTCGCCATGATAGTGTAGTTGCCCGGCAGGCGAGTGAGAGGATTGGCATCCAGGTCATAGGTAGCATGGGATTCCTTGAGCTGCACACGTAGCAACACCTCTTCCGGACGTACCGGGTACAAAAAAAAATCGTCACATGAAATGTCTGGAGCAGAAACAAGAGAGCTCAGCATTTCCTCAGTGGTCAAAAGGATTAAGGGGAGATGCTTATAGACGGAGTCATTCTTTAGACGTTTCATAAATTCTTCCCATCCCCTGGTTTTGGTGGACATTATCATGATATCGGGTGGTTCATTGTAAATATGGGCAAATGCTTCTTTAACGTCCGAATATTCGTATACGAAATAGCCTTTATCAGACAGTACCTGCCTGATTTGATCATAAGCATATTCTTCTTCATGAAGACATAAGATTCTTTTTTCTGTAGCTGCCTGTTTCACTGCATATCCTCAGGGACAAGTTGCTGCAGACTTTCAATTTCAGGTTCAATATTTTCTACCAGTGAGTGTAATTGTTCTAAAGTAAGTGGAACTTCTTCGAGGACAGGATCGGGCGTTTCCAGTGGAAGGTCATCTTCTGCCCCGCTCCCCAGTCCTCTGACAATTATATCTGCAAGAGCAACCACCGCTACCCTCATTTCATGTTCTTTGGGAATTCCCGGTTTGTGATGATAGCCAATGGGGACAGAGAGTTTTTTCGGTAAGGTCCATTCTTCAGATACCCAGAGGCCAATACTGGCATGGTCAAAGCCCATGATTTCAGATTCAGTCTTCCATATCGGCTGTTCCGTTTTAGTCGCATGCTTAATAACCTCTCGATATTCCTCGGAGGCTTCAATATGAAGGATAACTTTACCAATGTCATGCAAGAGGCCAGCTACTGCAAATTCCTCCACATCCGGGAGAGACAGTTCACTGGCTATGGCCCTACTCATTAAAGATACAGCCACAGAATGACGCCACAGCGGGTAGGCTTCCGGGGAAACATTCTCGAAAATGCTGGAGGTAATTATCAGCCCTTTAAGCGCATCATGTCCCAGTAGTACCAGCGCATGGGTAACAGTGCTTATTCTTCCCGGGAATCCATAAAAGGCAGAATTGACCAGTTTTAAAATTCTACTGGTGAGTACTTGATCCTTGCTCAATTCTTTACCAAAAGCCTCCATGGAAATTTTTGGATTATTGATCATCATGGTGAATTTTTGCAGTAATTTAGGAAGGGTGGGGAGATTGGACATCTTTTCTACTTTTTTGCGAAAAGAGGCTTTGTCTAAAATAAATTCCTTCTCCATCTTTATATGTCCCGCACCTACAATTATTTCAACTTTACCCTTTCTGGGATTCCAGACGTTCTAGCAACACTGTTTTAAGCTTTCCCAACAAAGATTTGGAGTCACTTGATGTAGAAAAACGTTTCTCTATCTTCTGTTTGAGGGAAAGATATTCCTCCTGAGTCATCTCCTTGTTACTTTCTATGTAAATACTATCTATCTCCATGTCTCGGAAACGCTCTATCAGGTCTTCCGTAAGAGGTGTTCCTTCAGCACAAAGAGTCATACCCCTATCGTTTGCTATAGCCTTGGCCAGCACCATTCCTACTTCGGCATCTTCAAGAAGAATACTTTTTTTCATGGCAGAAAAACTCTATTCATAAAGAATATTTATATCATCACTTCTTTTCGGCCGTTCAGATATTTTTTAAAGTAGTTTTTTAAATTTAATCCAAAATCCACAATCTGAAATCCGGAGATCAGCAAGCCAAAATCCAAAACTAGAATCTGCTTCTCAGGTATCTTCAATCAAAAATTCTATTAAGTTTATTCCAAAATCCGCAATCCTGAATCCAAAATCCTAAAACCCTGTGTTCGATCATACTCCTGCCGAACTGAATGCAGCACTGATAATTGCACGTGCTTCATCCTGTATTTGTGCGAGGTGCTCCTTT
>JAZFSJ010000511.1:0-2435 GCA_036446115.1 Thermodesulfobacteriota bacterium
AATCCTTCCTTAATGAAATATACCTTCCAGGGCTCTATTCAAAACTGCTAGCCAATCCTCCTCATAAGGTTTTCAAGAACAACATCTTGGGATTTAAAGCTTTTTGTGCTATAAAAAATGAACTTAATTGGAAGCCGGTCGTAGTAACTAATAGGAGGCTAAATGACCGCGCGAACTGATGAACAGTTGATGATTTCCTTGGTTAAAGAGTCAGAGAAGATCGGAGGAGCTAGAAAGTTTTTTATTTACCCCACTTGAACCAAAACCTTCTTCATAAGTTTGACAGATGCTGACCAATGATCTACAACTAACCCTCTAAGAAGGAATATGTTATGATCCTTAAAACCGATTTTTTTCAATTTGTTCAGGATGAGCTGCAGATACCCCTTGTCGGTATTGCCCCACCTGATGACTTTCCTCAAGAGGACGTTGAGAGGATATCCTTTGTGGTGAAAACGTTTGCTCAATCAACACCCATTGCAGAAGGGAACGATAAGGTACTACAGCCTAAAGATTTTCTTCCAGAGGCCAGATCTGTTATTGTGACAGGAACCCCTTCATATCTGGGTGAGATAGCTGGTTTTGAAGAATGCAGGCAAGAGCTGCTCGGCAGGGCTGAACCGTCCCATGTAAATGTGAAACTTCTTCAAGAGAGTGCAGAAAAAAGTTACCGACTCACTGATTTTTTTACCAGCAGGGGATTTAAGTGTTTTCCCCTTATAGGAGGGCAATTCCCCATCAAACTTATGGCCTCAAAATGCGGCGTAGGCTATTACGGAAAAAACGCTGTTATACAACACCCCGATTTTGGATCATGGATATCGCTCTCAGCCTATATTACCGATGCCGAACTTGAGCCTGATGATCCGCTTGAAGGAGATTGCGGCCAATGTGAACTCTGCCTAAGCGTTTGCCCTTCAGGTGCTATTTTTGCTCCTTACAGGTGTGATGTCACACGGTGTATTGATTTTAATCTGGGACATAACAAGAGAAACATCCCTCGTGAGATAAGAGAAAAGTCCAGTAATCTTATGGGGGAGGGCTGTACTGTGTGCAGAGATATCTGTCCTAAAAACCGGAAACTGAAACCAATTGAGGGCTTCGAAACGCCTAAAGAACTTCTCCATCCTTCCCTGTTAGAAATCTTTGATATGACAGATGAAGAGTGGGAGGATAGTTTTGCCACCACCCTCATGGGTTTTTTCCTGATTGATAAAAAATACTTGCAGAGAAACGCTGCCATAGCTCTTGGCAATTTCAAAGATGAAAGGGCTCTTGACATTTTAGCAGAAGTACTTGAGAGTGGAGATAATGAGGTAAGGGGATATGCTGCATGGGCTCTGGGAATGATAGGAACCAAGAAGGCAAAAGAGGCATTGGAAAAATTTCTCTCAAAAGACCCATCCTCCTCGGTTCGCTCAGAGATTAAATACGCGCTCGATATGACTTAACCTGTTTAAAAGGAAATGTTATGAAAAAACAACTAATGGCTACCTGGGGGGCGATCTGCCCAATGTGTAACATCGGAAGGAAATATCCCAACTCCTCAATCGGGAAAAAAGTAAGAAAACACTGGGAAGAAGGCTGCCCCGTTAATGAGGCATACAAGGAGGTCTTTAAGAAGGAAAGTAGTACTACCAAAACCTCATAAAAAATGATTGAACTACAGAGTTCACAGAGAAGATATACTGAGATGTTTTTTTCTTTAGTGCATCTTCGTGATCTTCGCGGTGAAAAGGAGGTAAAACGATGAATACCAGCAAGAAAAACATTTATATCGATCCTGATGTACCTATGGAGCAGCAGATTGCTTTTCTTCGCCAAAGTGCCATTTCTTTTCAGTTTAATACCTTCGAGGTTTTGAAAGAAAAGCTCGGGAACGAGGGGATTGAAATCTTTAAAGATATCATAAGAAAAGGCACAAGCGAGGGAGTTGAGCAAATTAAAGAAAAAAGCTTCGAAGAGATTTCAAAGGTGGCCGGAATTCCAGATAGGATCTTGGGCTTGCATGTAACGAAGGACTATATCAGACCCGATGAGTTTCAATACTCCATTACCTATTGCCCTTATCTGGAAGAAAGTAAACGGAGAGGAATGGATATGAATTTCTGTAATATCATTGAAGACATTCAGATAGAGGAACTCAACAAGAATCTAGCGGAAGTCACAGAACCTATCCGAATGTGCTGGGGTGATAATAAATGTACCATCAAGATGAAAAACACCCTGGGAAGATAAGAAGTTGCTATAATTTTTTCAAAGGAGAAGAAATGAGCGAGATGTGCTGGGATTTAAATCCAAATTGTCGGGCTAAGGCAGAAGGAGATGCAAAACGGCCATGTCCCGCTTTTGAACAAAAAATAGGTTGCTGGGACCTTGACTGGAAACCACTTTTGCAAAATGCCCCGGATGAACAAAAGGAGATGATGGGACAG
>JAZFSJ010000512.1:0-5264 GCA_036446115.1 Thermodesulfobacteriota bacterium
CCTTTACCTTATTGTTGACTCCATCAAGTACGTAAACCCGTTTATTATTACCGGCAACCACATCACTGGGTTGGTTGAAATCGGATTTTATGGTGTTAAGGAGTTTAGTGGGGAGAATGGGGGTAGATGCATTTTGGGCATGTACCACAGGGATGAATCCCATAAAAATAGATTGTATAATAACAAGTAAAATTAAATAATTATGATGCAATAGTTAATCTCCTTTCTAGTATATGTTCAGTTTCCCTCCCCACTTTTCCTTTTGACCGCACTGGGATCAAACATGGTAGGCAGATGGAAATCTTCATACTCCATAGAAATTTGAACGATTTCAATACGTGATAGTTCTGCTGAGCGGGCTGAATCGTAGTTTAAGGCTTTGTAGTCAAGATAAGCCTTCTTTTGATGACATTCCTCACAGGAGATGGGTTCTTTGGAGACATGTTCCATTAGCTCATCTTGAATCTTTTTCTTTTCTTCCTCCGTGTAGGTATCTTTAAGCCTCATGTAATCGAGTGCCAGTTCTTCATTAGGAAATTTATCCAACCGCTCACCACCCTTTATCGGAACAATCTTGGCTCGATAATTCCCTGTTGTTCCCTTGAGCTCTTTAACCGCCTCTCCGGTTTTATCATCAAACCATTTAAATACAATCTTTTCGGCTTCTTTTCTTCTAATGTGACAGGTCTCACATGCAAGAAAGAAAGTGTGCATGTTGTAAAACGATCGTAACTTTTCTGATTTAACATGACAAAAATTCCCGTGGCATTGTAAGCAGATGGGAGCGTTCTCCACATCGGCATAAACGGTCTCATCCAGAATGTGAAAATGATCCGCCCCTAAATGTTGCGCTATTGACTTAGAAAACATATCTGGTGGAACATCTTCCTTGGAGACAGGTTCTAAGGAGGGAGTAGAGTAGAGAAATCCTCCCAGGGCGACCAGACTCACAATTATGAAGCACAGCAAGAAAAGGCCAAAAAGGTTAGAAATAAGTTTTAGAAAAATGTTTTGAGATTCTGCCATTGTTCTTATTCCTATAAAAGGTTATAAATCAGGGATCATGGAAGTACTTTCAGCCTGTTCAATACGCTGGTATTGGAGAGGATGTTCTTCTTCTAATTCGTGGGCGGAGATTTTACCGTTAAGCCAGATGGTAGACATGGGGAACTTACCAGGCTTCAGATGAACCTCGTAAAAATGCCATACCAGAATGGCACAGGAAGCTAGTATGGCTTCCATGGTATGTACCAAAACAGAAACGTCAAAAATAAATTTAGGGAAATATTCCTGAAACCAGAGAAAGACTCCCGTTACCGTGATGATGATGTTTCCCATCCATCCCGTCCAGTACTCTAGTTTCTCCTTGTAGTTGAAGCGGTCAAACAGAGGTTTTTCATTGGTGCGCCGTAAGTAGTAATTCATGTTTTGAAAAAAGTCCTTCGCATCCTGCAGTCTTGGGAGCATCTCCAGGAAGTAACCTCTTCCCTCCGTGTTGAGGGAAAGGTATCCCGCCATATAGAAGAGATTTAAGGTCATGATGACAGCGCCAATCCGATGGAGCAGTCCTCGCCAGTAGAAAACAGTTTCTTTATATGGGCCAAACACTACCAGCCACTCTTCAGGAAATTCTACCATGAATCCTGTTATGGCTAAGGTTACAAAGGTTGACCAGACAATATGGTGCTGGATCCTTTCATGGATGTTCATTCGTATGTAGTATTTCTCTCCTTTGGGGAGATATGATTCGGGTTTGCCGATTGTCCAACTCTCTTTATTTTCGTTCATCTGTGAGTTCCTCCTTCTTCCATTTCTCTTTTGGTAGCAAAATAGTCTAATATTTGGTGGAGTATCATAAAGCTGATAAGTCCACCTATGAGAAACATGTAAAAATATTTTATGAGCTGAAGGAATAGTTGTTGGTAATACTCCAGCCGGGTCATTTCCTCACTTGCCGGTTTGGTACGCAGTGATTGGAAGGGTTTCATTTCGCCCTTTTCTATCTTTTTTATCCTTTCTAATCCTTTTATCTTGAATTCAAAGACTCCGGTTTTAAATCGTGCAGGGTGGATTGTCCCCTGGGCAAAGGAGGGTGTAGCGTTGAGATGGCATGTCTGAAGACCATTCGCATTGGCACAGGTTCGCACCAGGTTGTCTTTAAAGATAGCAGAGCGAGGATCATCTTTGGGCATGATTTCATGTGAGAAGTATCCTACCGGGGCATGGCAGGTGATACAATTGGGAGCATTGGGATCTCCGTATTTTATGCCCTGCCAGTGAAAGGTGTCATGGAAAGTACCGGTTACCGTTAAATTATGACGTGCCATCTTCTCTTCATCCTCGTGGCATGACGCACACAACTCTACCATTCTTCTAGAGGTTCGGCGCTGGTGTAAGCGATGGGTGAAGTGATAATAGAATGCCCTGGTCCACTGCTCTTCAGTATGGCACCCCAGACATCGGTCTAAGATTTCCTGGGCGACCCCCCGCTCCTTTTCAGCTAAGCCGCTGACCGGTTGATAGATACGGTTTTCGTGACAGTAGATGCAGGTGGGAAGGTCTTCATGGTTTTCTTTAAGTGTTCCTTGAGCATCTTTTTCTCCATGTACGCTAAGATCATACTTTGCAATCATATTGGCGTGAGAAAATTTCTTATTGGTTGCGGGATCAGCCAGGTGGCAGACTGTAGAGCAGTCTACTTTCTTTGGATCGGGGTGGGGATATTTTTCAATATCAGTGTGGCACTCCTTACAGCGAATTTTACCATGAACGGACTGCTGATATAATTCTTCATTCACGTAGTAGAGATGCTTCTTACCATTCTCATCGATTCTCCCCAAACCCGAATATTTGTGGCACAGGGCACAATTTTCAACATCCGCTGCCATCAGGTAGGGGCTCACACATAGTGAGATAGCAATAGTTATTACCATCAACAAAATTTTTACTAAGAAAGCTTGAGCTCTCATAAATCGTTACCCCTTGGAGAATCACAAATTGAGTTCATAATAAGTTTTTTTCAAAAGTTGGTCAAGAATATCACAGCAGCAACGCCCCGTCTAGTCACTTTTATTCATAGGTTTCGGGCTCTTTCTTCAACAGGTGCGGATAGGGGCTGCTGTGGGGATTATGGCAAAGGGTGCATTTATTTCTTATGAATCGTATGAATGTTTCATGAATATTCTGTGGTTTCCCCTTTTCCCCCTTAATGAGTTCTTTAGTATAATTATGGCATTGGTAACAGCTCACAATACCATTTTCGTGAATCCTCTCACTGTGGTCTTCTCCATGACAGAAACTACAGGTTGCCTCCTGATCCGGGACCAGTTTTTGGAAGAGGGCAAGATAGTAGTCGTGAAAATCTTCTCCTTTTTCATCTTTTTTTCCATTCTCTTCCATTCCTCTTAAGAGGGGGTGACATGCTTTGCAAAGTTTTTGCTGGTCACTAACAATATGTGCACCATATTGACTTCCATGCTGACTATGGCAGAGTAAACAATTGCCCGTAAGGGCTTCACCGTGTTTAAATGTCTCTTCCACCAAAGAAGCATCGTGACAATCAGTCTGAAAACACATCTTATAGACAATAGGACGCTCGGGAGATTCTCGTGTGATAATGTGGCATGCCCTGCACTTCTTTTCTACAAATGACTTGTGGTAGGAAGGTATGCCTTCTCCTCTCGCAGTGAGGCTTAAATCTTTATCCTGGATATCGACGGTTATCTCCCTGGTGAATAAATCTTCTTTTTCACTGTGACAGGCAATACAAAGATCATACACGCCGTTAAGTCTTAAGCGGTGTTCTGCCTCTGAACCTTTATTAGCCTCTTCCCTCTTGATGACTCCTTTATCGTGAGGGTTATGGCAGGTTCCGCAAAATACGTCGCCTTCAAATAGAGGCAAGGTGATCTCAAACTTCTTTTCAAATGCTTCAATTGACGACAACATTTTTTGGGGAGGAGTAACTACGTGATTTACTCTGGCAGGATGAAGGGTCTCTTCTTTCCCATGACACGCGGCACAAAAGGAGGAAGTCTCGGTTTTGAAGGTTACATCTTCTATGCCTGCAACAGCATTGGGATCAGGCAGTGATTGGTGACAGTAAAGGCATTGTTCCTTCAAGATAGTACCTGTTTCGTCGAGTTGTTCGTGAGGGTTGGTTTTTTTATACACTTCTCTATTGTGGCAGTTGAAACAAATGTCTGTAGTCTTTTTATAAGGCGCCCCTCGCAAGAAATTTATGTTTTTGAATTGTACGGAAGGGTTTGCCTGGCATTGCATATATACATCATGACAGGTCCTACATGTTAGTTTCTCTTGGTAGAGAGGAAATTCATCAGGGATATGAAAGGAATCACTTTCTACAGGAACCATGTTGACTGGATGGAGATCTCCCTTCACATATTCGGTTTGGTGGCAGGAGTTGCACATTGCAACATCGTCACCGCCATACTTCAATTGCAGATCTTTGTCTCCAGGTTCAGGCGCTACCTCATGGCAGACATCACAGTCTTTACCGGTAAAGTGGGGGTCAATGATCTCTTCCTGGGAGCGAACCTGAGCTGAGGAACTATCTCCTTCCGCCTCCGCACATGTACCAGCAGTTATTGACAGGTAAGACGGTGATAGTATCAGAATAAGGGCAACAAGCAGTTTTATAATTTTTACAGATGACATTAAAGATTAATCCTCTTCTTCAGGAAGTGATTCTGTTTCTTTTCGTCCTTTAATTTTATGGAAATACTTGAATTTGTATAATGCCTCTTCCCCATGACAACTGGCGCAGAAAGTGAAGGTAATATCCCTTCTTAGGAAACTGTTGGTTGCATCTCCTTCTTTTTCCTTCCCTTCCCCTTTCTTAGGACGATAGGCGTCCCAGAGGTGAGAGTCATGACAAGTGTTACAGACAATATTTCCCTCAACAGATTTCTCACCCTCATCGGTGAAGATGGGAAAGTGATCGATGAACTCCTCATATTGAGTTTTGGTCAATACATCTGATTTTTCTTGCATCAAAGCCATATAAACGCTACTGGGGTGCAACCCATATTCTGGTATTTGTTCCTCGGCGCATCCGTCTTCCTGGTGACAACCGGTGCAGAATCCCACCATAATGTTTTCTGAGGTGGTGAATTCTTCCTTCCAGTTTGCGACGAGAGGTGGGCCTAACTCTCTGTTCCGGGTAAATCTTGCCATTCACGCGGGCGAGGTTATTGGTTTGGTTGGCGACAATGGTGCTGGAAAGTCTACGCTCATTAAAGTTC
>JAZFSJ010000513.1:0-2872 GCA_036446115.1 Thermodesulfobacteriota bacterium
GCGGACATTGAAATGGTACCTAAAAGCAATGGCAAGCAGAAATTGAGCCTCGTTTATAATAAAGAGGTTAAAATTTATCGCAACAACACGGTGATGCCAAGAGCGTTTATCGTCCATCGAGCGGAAAAGATATTGCAGCAGGAGAAAATTCTTGCGAGATTAAAAGACAAACACTTCGATTTCCGCAAAACTATAATTATCGAAAAGAACCTCCCTGAGAAAACGTTGTTGTGTAACGGTTCCCCCATCTCTGATAATTCATTCGTTAAGATAATTAACCACCAACCAAATCGTGTTTATCTTGAAGCCACTATGGAAAATGATGGATTTCTGGTCTTAAGTGATACCTATTACCCTGGCTGGAAGGCTTATGTAGATGATTTGCAGGCAGAAATCTATCCCACAAACTACATGCTCCGGTCACTATATTTGACTAAAGGAAGACATCAAATAAAATTTGTGTACAATCCCCTGCCCTTTAAAATCGGCCTAGGGATAAGTTTATCGACTCTGCTTGGTATAGTGGCCTTTTTATGCTATAAGAAAAAAAGAAGGTAATTAACAAGGAGAAGACAAGGGCTATAAAAATTTCTTACCATTAATGTGTTGTACAATTTCTGGAAAGTGAAGCTCCCCGCGCACAGCGCGGGGCTTCCCGGAGTTTAATTTTTGATTTATTTTGATACCTGCCTCTAACCCCGCCCACAGGGCGGGGCTTGCGAGGCAGGATGCCGGTCAAGGTGCCTTAGGTGAATACTTTATCCTCTACATTGAAGCGAATTTTCAACCATAATAGCACTACGTATCTTTTTATCCTGCTACTCTCTCTCCTTCAGCTTGCCCTTGTTCATGCCTATGTGCCCATCGGGGCATGGTTTTCCAGCGATGCTATTTATACAGATGATTTCAGCTTTCACTATGGACATGTCCTAGAGAAAATATCCTATCTTAAAGAATTTGGAAAGCTGTGGGGATATAATCCCTTTATCAGGGCAGGCAGTATAGTCAATGCTGTTGCAACCATTGATAATAATGGTTGTGTTCTCTTTTCTTTTTTACTCTTCTTTATTCCTGTTGAGATCTCTTTCAAACTCTATTTTATCCTGGGAATAGGAATGGTTCCTGTCCTCTGTTACAAGGCAGCCCGCAATTTCGAACTTTCTCAAGAGGTGTCTCTTCTCTCCTCTCTTCTCGCAACGCTCTTAATGCACGTCTCTGTTATGGTCAATTTTATCTATTGGGGAACGGTATCCTTTGTCTTTTCTTCCTACATTGCTATCTTAACTGTTTCATTTTTTTACCGTTTCTGTTTAAGGAATAAGATAAAGGATCTAATCTGTTCTACTCTCTTATTGATAGTAGCAGTATGGATACATGCTTTTTCAGTAGTTATATTATTTGTACCCCTTCTCCTCTGTTATCTCCTTTCCCTTCGTCGAATGAGTTGGTTGTTTCACTTAAGCATCCTTGTATCACTTTTACTTACTGTATTAGCTAACATGCCCTGGCTCTATCCTTTCCTCACTTTCCAAGATCATATAGTAAAGGAAACAAGTTCTTTTTTTTATGCAACAAATTCTCTTCTGGAACCCTTAAAGACCTATCTTTTTAGAGATAATCTTTTTAATTCATTTTTCAATATGGTTTTTCATAAAGAGGAATGGGTTGATATACTTCTGCTCCTATCGGCCCTGTGTGGTATCTACCTTTGGAATAAAAATGGAAAGCGTCTTAAGACAGTTCTTTTCCTAGGTTCTTTTAGCTTCCTCTTTTTTTTGAGCTACTATGGTTCCTTTTTTGAAATTACCAGTATAACACCTATGAGGTTCCTTATATCGCTCAATATTTTTCTGGTCTTTCCCAGTGCCGTAGGATTAAATTATCTTTACAGGTTTTTTTTAAGTGACAAATCCTTTAAGGTCAAAGTGGTATCTTCAGCGGTACTGGGATACCTCCTTATTGCCTTGTTAGCTACCCCTTACTATCACCTCTTCTATAAAAAAGATTTTCGCTTGGTCTATAAAGTACCAGAACCGTTTAGCAAATTGGTCGTATGGATCAAAAATAATACAACTAAAAAAGGAAGAATTCTGATCGAAAATTCAGACTTCGAAAGCGAACACCAGTATTACGGAACCCATCTGCCATTTCTTCTACCCGTATGGACCGACCGCGAATACATCGGTAATTTCACCTATTATTCCATAACCAAGGATTCCTTCACCACCTATAATAATGCCCTTTTACTTAGGAAACCTGTTGGTGGCTATTCTCTAGAAGAACTTTGGTCATATTTAGAGCTTTATAATATAAAATGGATTATCTATTGGTCGGAAGAATCGAAGAAAGTTTTCGAATCAGGCTACAATGGTTACACCCCTTTGACCTGCATCGATAAATTCCATATCTGCGAGGTAGAAAGGAATCCAACTTTCTTCATTAAAGGAAAGGGCCTTGCAATCGCTAAGCTAAATGAAATCTACTTAGAGGAAATCGAATCGGTCGATGATGAAATAATTATATCCTATCACTGGATGAAGCACCTGAAAACAAATCCATCACGAAGGCTAGAAAGCGTTTCTTTATTGGAGGACCCTATCGGGTTCATTAAAATCAAAAATCCACCCCCTTTCATCTCGATATATAACAGCTATCAACCTGTAAAGTGATGCTCCCCGCGCACCCTAGTTAAATAAGCTTCGCATTTAACCGGGCAGGCAGCGCGGGGCATCCCGGAGTTTAAATTTTATTATTTATGAATTGTGCCGATTCATCCCCACTTATAAAGTGGGGCTTTCTCGGCACCTGCCGGTAAACTACCACCCGTGAAACAAAGGAAGCACAAAAGTGCTAATCATTGCTAAGAATATTC
>JAZFSJ010000514.1:0-2440 GCA_036446115.1 Thermodesulfobacteriota bacterium
ACGGTAAACGGATTTATATACTTGCTGAGGGAAGACTGATTAATCTTTCCGCCGCTGAGGGACACCCCTCAAGTGTGATGGATATGAGTTTTGCCAACCAGGCACTTTCTGCTGAATATCTTTTGAAGAAGGGAAAGCGATTGGATAAGCAAGTCTATGCGGTGCCCTCCGCCATAGATGAGATGATTGCAAAGTTGAAACTAAAATCGATGGGGATCAAGATCGACACCCTTACCAAGGAACAAAAGGAATATCTATCTTCCTGGGAAGCAGGTACGTAAAGAGCATTATTACTAGTGGTCGCATGAAATAAAAAAGGGAGCATCATTGCTCCCTTTTTTATTGTTTGCTTTGAAAACTCCAACGAGTCGAGTCGAATGATCAGGTGGATTGAAAGTCTTATTTATCGTAGACGAATTTTATGAATAAGGCAACTTATTAATCAAATAAGGTAAAGGAAAGAGTCCTTTATTATATTCTAACTAGCAAGATGAGATGCAAGAACTACACGCAGATCCCTTGTGGAGTATCACACATCGATTCTACTTTATATAGGAACAACAGTAGCTTGTAATAGTCTTAACCTTCAGGCTGAATTTGGATTGGGCCGGAACTTCAAACGATTCTCCTCCCTCTACTGTTTTCCATCCTTCCGCTCCAGGCAACAAAACTTCCAGATCGCCGGCGAGAAGTTCCATAAGCCCTTGTCCGCCGTGCTGAATTCGTATTCCCCGGGAAGCATGACACCAAGCGTCTTCTTCGAACCGTCCGAAAAAAGAATAGTGTGGCTGGTGACTTTGCCGTCAAAGTAAACATTGGCTTTCTTGACTACCGTTACATTCTTGAATTCCGTCATGGGTTGCTCCTCTACGTTAATCATGATTTTGTGGTTGAAACCGAAGGCAAAAGTCACCTGAGTTTTTTATGAGTAAGGCAACTTATTAATCAAATGAGTCAAGGGTGGCACCCTTTATTATGTTTGAACAAGCAAAATGAGATAGAAGAGTCAAACGGTGAACTCTTTTTAAGTTTAGGAGGAAAATTCAATAAGTCAATATTTCAGGCGCATCCCGTATACTTATTGACAGGATCAATAGGGGATGTCCCCTTTTACGAATTCCTCAGCAAAAGCTCTTTTAACTTCACGACATGAGACTCTTCGTCGCTTATTATGTGCTCCAGTTGTTCGATGGTTTTTTCATCGAGAATGAAAGATTTCAGCATATCATAAAAGAGAATAGTATCTTTCTCAAATTCAATAAAGATGTCAATTAAATCTTTAGCACCTCTTATTTCAGAAAAATTGACGTCTTCAAGAGAAAAAGTCTGTCCTTTAATAAAATCATTAATAAGCGCGTCACTCATTTCTTTCACAAGCTGACGGTTTTCATCGTCTTCAATCTTTTCTTTCAACTGAGAGAACCTTTCAGCATGTTGAAGCTCTTCTTCTGCCATCCATGCCAATAAATTATTCAACTCATCATCTTCTGATTCATCAAGGGCTTTGCGATAGGCCTTTTCTCCATTCATTTCTAATTGAATGGCTATATCAATGATTTCAGCTATAGAAAACAATTATAACCCCTAGTGAGGATTTTGGTATTGTGCCCCCAGTCACAATAAGCAATTGAATAAAGCTTGTGATTACTTCAAGCCAAATAAGAATTACTATACTAATTACCTTGTTGGTTTCCAATTAGCTTTTCTTATTCTCAATAGTCTACTATTTTTTTACCATTTATTGCGATTGGTCCAATCCCATTGAAGTTTCTTCAGGTCTTAATTATTTATGTCACACGTCAAGACCTCATACTCAATTTGCGATTATATTCTTTTGCTGTTCTTCTTGTGATAAAGATCAAAAAAGATAACACTGTTATCCAGAATAACTTTACAATTTTCACAAACGCTCTCTAGCCTGCGATTTTCTTTACGGCACAATTCACACCAATAATAAATTAGGCGATATCCCCTCCTACCAACGTATTTTTTAAGTCGTCCATTATACAGTCCGTGCATTTTGCCGTCGGCATCATTCGGATTAATAAGTAGTCGATCTATCACCTTAATTATCCGTTCATGTCCGGAGGGATCAGTGAGTTTAATGTTCTCTAGTTTTTCGGTAAATAGCTTTGTTGGAGTGTAAATATAAGATAAATCATTCATTGTTAATCAGTGACCTAACGACAAGATTGCTTGCCGGCCGAAGGATTTTAAAGCCGGCATACTTAATGTGAAGGCACGAAGTTGCCTAACGTCAAAATCTCCTGTCCTGAGCGAACGTAGTGAGTCGAAGGGTTAGATGAATTTTATGGGTGAGGCAATTTATTTAATCAAATGAGCCAAGGGAAGACCTGACCCTCTCTCTACTTGCTATTTTCTAAAATATTTGTCTATCAACTCAGACGGGCCTAAAGCCCTCACTTTCCCACATACTTTC
>JAZFSJ010000515.1:0-8159 GCA_036446115.1 Thermodesulfobacteriota bacterium
AGTCATTTGGAAAAGGTGCTGGAAAAGGGGGAGTTTGCCGTCACCTCGGAGTGTGGCCCTCCCCGGGGGGCTGACCCCACGGTAATCACCAAAAAGGGGGAGCTGATAAAGGAGAGCGTTGATGCGATCAACATCACGGATAATCAGACCTCGGTGGTGCGCATGTCGAGCCTTTCCTCCTGTGTGCTTTTAAAGCAGATTGGGGTAGACCCCGTTTTGCAGATGGTGACCCGGGACAGGAACAGGATTGCCATCCAGAGTGATATCTTAGGGGCGTCGGCCCTGGGGATTAACAACATCCTCTGCCTTTCCGGAGACCACCAGAAATTTGGAGATCACGCAGTCGCCAAGAATGTCTATGACATGGATTCCATTCACCTGATCCAGACAGTAAAACATATGCGGGATGAAGGTAAGTTTTTAGGGGGAGATGAGCTAAAAGGGGTTCCCAGGTTCTTTATAGGGGCAGCGGCCAACCCCTTTGCAGATCCCTTTGAAATCCGGGTTTCCCGCTTAGCGAAAAAGATGGCGGCAGGTGCCCAGTTTATTCAAACCCAGTGTATTTTTAACCTGGATCGTTTCAAAAAGTGGATGGAGCTGGTGAGGGAGCGGGGGTTGCATGAAAAGGTGCATATTTTGGGAGGGGTGACCCCCATGAAGTCGGTGGGCATGGCCAAGTACATGAAGAAAATGGTGCCTGGCATGGATGTGCCGGATGAATTGATTGACCGGATAAAGGGGGTAGAGAAAGAGAAAAGAGCGGAAGAAGGGATAAAAATAGCCATAGAAACGATACAACAGTTGAAAGAAATAGAAGGCATACACGGTGTTCACATCATGGCCATTGAGTGGGAAGAGATGGTTCCTGAGATTGCCAAAGAGGCAGGTCTTCTTCCCCGACCTCAGGTTGACTAGGAAGAAAAAAATACTATTTCTTGTTTTAATTGAAAATCTATATTAAAAGATTATAAGACATTACAAAGGGGGTGACGCATATGGCAAGAATATTAATTATAGATGATGACCCGGATATCGTAGAATCAGTAACTATGGTACTGAAAAAGAATGGACATGACGTCCTTGGGGCCTATGGTGGTGTGGAGGGTCTGGAAAAGGCGAGGAAGGAGAAACCGGATGCCATTATTTTAGATGTGATGATGCCGGACAAGGACGGATATGAGGTGTGCAAAGAATTGAAGGCCGATCCAGAGTATAGTGATATCCCCATATTGCTCTTGACTGCGGTGGTGTCAAAGATTTCCTCAACCTCTTACACCCACCGTATGGGCATGGAAACCGAAGCTGATGATTATGTTGATAAGCCGGTAGAACCGAGTGAACTTGCTCGACTGGTTGAAAGGCTGCTTAAGAAATAGGGGAGACCCTCTGACGGTTAAAGGAAGGTGAGTAAGGGAAAAGGATGTGTTAACCCTTTGGTTCTCCATAAACCCTGTAAGCTCCGGGGGTGATAAGGAGCAGGCGAGAAATTTTTATGAGTGTTTTTAAAGAGGCACATATTCTGGTAGTTGATGATGAGAAGATCATGCGGGAAGGTGCTGAGCGTATCCTCACCAGAGAAGGCTGGAAGACCACCATTGCCGAAAACGGTGAGCGGGGGCTGGAGTTGATCAAAAACAATGACTTCCATATACTCCTTTTGGATCTGATGATGCCGGGTGTTAGTGGAATGGAGGTTCTAAAGGTGGTGCGGGAGAACCATCACAATCTGCTGGTGATAGTAATTACCGGATATGCCACCATTGAAAACGCGGTGGATGCGATGAAAAGCGGAGCCTATGATTTTATTCCCAAACCCTTCACCCCCGATCAACTGCGCATCGTGGTGCGGAGGGCCCTTGATAAGCTAAGCCTTGAACGGGAGGCAGAACGTCTCCGCATCGAGCAGGAAAGAAGCCTTCAGGATATTGCCAACGAGAAGAGCAGGACGCTTACCATTATTAACCATATGGCAGATGGGGTTCTGGTTACCGACCAGAATGGGTGTATTGTGCTCAACAATCCGGCGGTGACCCGCATGTTGGGATTGGAAGAAAAGACCCCTCTGGGGAAGCATGTTTCTGAGTGGTTGGGGAATGAAGAACTCACCCAGATAGTAGAAGAGGTACTTAAGATAGAAGACCCCAAAGCGCAAGGGGTCTCCCAGGAACTGGCGTGGGGAGATCCTCCTAAAAACTTTTTTGTCGCCCATTCCGCCCCGGTCCGCAGCGAACAGGGAGAGGTTCTCGGTTCGGTTACCATCTTTAATGATGTGACCAGGTTGAAAGAGCTTGACCAGATGAAATCGGAGTTTGTCGACATGGTTTCTCACGAGCTCCGTTCCCCCTTAAGCTCCATTCGGCAGAAACTCTCTCTTATTGTTGATGGTTTTACCGGGGACATCAGTGATGAACAGAAACAGATAGTGAGTAGGGTGCAGCACAGGATCGACGGGCTTATTGGCATGATAAGTAACCTGCTCGATCTCTCACGCATTGAAGCCGGCCGCCTGGTGCAGCAAAAAGAGAGGATAGACCTTCCGGAGATTATTGATGGAGTGGTAGAGTTAATGACTCAAGAGGTAGAAGAAAAGGGCCTGAAATTCGATGTGACCATAGACGCGCAACTCTTCCCAATTCATGCCGACCGGCAGAGTATGGAGACCGTTGTTACCAATCTGGTGAGTAATTCGGTGAAATATAACCGGGAGGGTGGAAAGGTTTCCATTGGCGCCCAGAACCGAGGAGAGTTTATAGAGCTTATAGTGGCTGATAGCGGGGTGGGGATTTCCGAAGAGAATCTCCCAAGGATTTTCGATAAATTTTATCGTATCAGGTCTGATTATACCCGCAAGGTCGTCGGAAGTGGCATAGGTCTTCCCCTGGTAAAGGCTATTATTGAAGCCCATTTTGGCACCATCACGGTAGAAAGCAAAGCAGAAAAGGGGACAACCTTTACCGTTCTCCTTCCCCGGGGAGTAGGTTAAAGAGTTTTTTAAAAGAGGGATTAACCACAGAGGACACAGAAGGTGAACATAGTTAAAAAAATCTGTAAACTCACTGATTTCTATAAATCAAGAGGATTACTTGGGAAGGAATTCAGTGTGAGGACAAAAAAAACAGAAAAAAGACAGGGAAACACAGAATAGATTGTTAATCAAGGAATAGGATCATTTGAAATTAAGGTTTTTAGAAGTACCTAAAAAAGTTTGGAGAACACAGAGAGAAAGAAACAAAAGGTCTTTTAGCTTATTTATATTTAGAAGTATCCCTGTGCTCTCTGTGGTTTATTTTGAGATAATCCCCGGATCAAGGGGAGGATAGATGGTATCTGTTGAAGACTTAAAGATAAGCGGTTTCTTTAACGATTTACAGGATTCATATCTTGCAAAGATAGTAAAACTTTGCCAGGAAGAAGCTTTTCAGGCCGAGGATGTTATCATTGACGAAGGTGATGAGGCAAAAAAAATCTATGTCCTGATGGAAGGTACTATCGCGATTCAGATCCGTCTCAAGAAATACCAGCATGTAGTGGTAAGTACTGCAGAGGAGAAGGGGGAACTTTTTGGCTGGTCTGCATTAGTTGAGCCAAAAAGCTACAGTGCCTCAGTAAAATGTTTAAAGGAAGTGAGAGCGCTTTCTATTAATGGAGAGGAACTTGAAAAATTATTTGAGGAAGATCCCGTGATGGGTTTAACCTTTATGAAAAAAATCGCCAGCCTTATAGACAACAGGCTTAATGCCTTGAGAACCCGCCTTATAAGCAGTATTTCCTAGTCATCTGACGACTTCCTAAAGACTCGTGCGTCTTGCATCTGAAGCTTTTTACTTTGCCGCCTAATTCTATGGCTTTTTTCGAGAGTATCAGATTTTGCCTTGAGGAATTTCAAAGGCCTCTTTCAGGATATCAATAGCTTTAACTACCTCAGAGGCGGGGAGAGTAAAAAAAGAGGTTGATACGGTGGTGCTTATTGCCAGGGCCTTTAACCCCCCAGAAGAAAGGGCACTGTGCATGACATCAATAATGCCGGGCTCCTCCGCGAAATGGGGACCATGAATGGCAACCATGCCCACCTCGGGGTGGATATGAATAGCATCCTCATTTAAGGGGAATTGAGAAAGTATTTTCTGAGAAGTTTTTAAACTGCCGTTTTCCACACAAAAGGTGACATGTAAATTTCCTTCCTTTTCCTGATGGCAGACAAGAAACTTAATCTTGACCCCCTCTTCCTCCAGTTGTTCAAACAGATCTTTAGAAGGACTGTTTTCAGTCAGGGTCAAACTGATCTGACAAAGATGCTCGTGATGCAGGACATCAAAAACTTTAAATCGTTCCATAGTATCTCATCAGGATAAACAAAATTCCTTGCTTAGCAGACTAAGTGCGTCTGGTATCTTTTCTTCCTCTATAACACAGGAGATGGCAGAAATAGAAGTTGCCATGGCAAGGAGAGGAATGTGTGCAGCAGAGAGAGTTTGAATAATGGTGCCGATAATTATGGCATGCTCTCGGTGCGGAAACAGGGAGAGAATACCTGCCTTGGCCAGGGGGAAAATATCCTGGGCATGAATCGCTGACTTTATTTCTTCAAGGGACACTAAGGTTGAGAGAGTATCTTTACTATCCACGCAGAGTATAACACTGCTACAACCATTGTGGTGAGGGATCTGATTGATAAATTCGATATTG
Source organism: Thermodesulfobacteriota bacterium (assembly GCA_036446115.1). Classification (GTDB taxonomy): domain Bacteria; phylum Desulfobacterota; class WTBG01; order WTBG01; family WTBG01; genus JAZFSJ01. The sequence continues at coordinate 4,687 of JAZFSJ010000515.1, forward strand.
ATTCGGTTCTGAGCTAACCTTTGGAATATCTGTCCCACATCCCCTTTTTCATCAATGGAGGAAATCATAATGGCGTTGAGGTTAAGCCGCTGCAGAATCCCGCTTATCAGACGTTTTTCCATTTCAGCAGAGTATCCTGGTAAAAGAGTAGAATCGATGAGCTTATATAATGTGCGTCCTCAATTTTATTGAGTTTTTAACACAAATCCTCTCTTACCGCAAAAGATTATTATAGTATAGAACTTCCAGACAGTTGATAGCACCATATCAAACCTACGTAAAAATTTGCCTGAATGCAGCTGTAGACTTTGGCAAGAAAGGTTGATTTCTAAGATTTTAAAGGGTTTTGCAAGTAGTATAGAGTAAAATCCTCCATCTTAATACCCCCATATCTTGTTGCTAAGCTCTATCCAATTGACCTAAAACAAAGTTTATTTTTCAAATAGGGTTTGACATGTAGTAAAATTTATTATAGCCTGACAGAATTAAGGTAATCTATTTAGAAGCCATTGAACAAATTCCTTTCCTTACAAGTTACACAACGAATTAGGACCATTTTAACGAGAGGATTTCTTCTTATCGCACTATACCATCATTTTGATACCACACCAGCCTTTCTTTGCTAATCCCGTGTCGTCAAAATGAGTGCCTCTTGATAATACATAGAGAGCTTTAAAAAGGGTTTCGATTGATTTTGCTGGGAATGGGGGATTGGGTTCTCTGGCAACTTGATCCACTCACATAAACGGAATTATGGTCTTGGAATAGGGGAAACGGTAAACGTTAATTAATCAAATGGAGGACGCGATGAATATTTACGTAGGCAACTTGGCACTCAATGTTACCGAAGAGGATTTACAAAAAGCTTTTGAAGCTTTCGGGGATGTCGAATCTGTTAAGATTATAAAAGACAGGTACAGTGGTGAATCAAGGGGATTCGGATTTGTGGGAATGCCGGCTGGAGCTGAAGGACAGTCTGCGATCCAAGATCTGAATGGAAAGGAATTGAAGGGACTAATGCTTAAAGTTAATGAGGCTCGCCCACAGAGAAATAGTGGGGGGGGAGGTGGAGGTCAACGAAGATATTAGTACCAGTAAGAGATACTCTGATTTTTTGGTAAAAACACCCCCAAAGATATTCATAAATATTAGTTTTTTAGAAGGAGAACGTTAATGAAGAAGGTGCTTTTGACAACAGTGTGCGGACCTTTTGGCGCAGACACCGATGATTGTACCAGGCATGTTATGCCTGAGCTTTTTCATGCCCAGGTAACGCGGGCACAGGGGATTTTCAGTCTCCGCTCAACCTATATCTCATACGGGCTGGAGTATATTGCAAAAAACATAACGACCCCCGCAACGGTGCTGCAGTATCCAACCATGAAGCAGTTTAAACGCGAGCTTAATAAAGGGTACGATTATGTGGGAATCAGCTTTGTCATAGCCACGTTCGGCAAGCTGAAAAAAATGTGCAAAATGGTAAAAGAGGTTTCACCCGCTTCTAAAATAATACTGGGCGGATACGGCACCATGCTTCCTGAGTGTGATCAGTATGGTGACTATATCTGCCGGGAGGAAGGGGTAGATTTCATGCGGCGGCTTTTGGGAGAAGTCCACGACGACGAACCCAAAAAGCATGTTGTATACCCCACCAGGAGTAAAATTCTCGGATTCCCGGTTTTAAAAGGGGCAGTAGTTCTGGCGGGACTGGGCTGTCCTCACGGGTGTGATTTCTGTGCCACATCTCATTATCACAAAAGGCGTCACATCCCTCTTCTAAAGACGGGAGCAGACCTGTACCGGGAAATCAGAAGGGTGCAAAAAGTCCTCGGAGATCCAAAGCTGGGGATTGGCATGATTGAAGAGGATTTTCTGCTCCAGAAAGAGCGGGCCGGTGAATTTCTTGACTGCGTTAAGAAAGATGAGAAAAATCCAATAAGGTTTTCCTGTTTTGCAAGCGCCTACTCAGTATCTCAATGGGACCCTGAAGATCTGGTCAGGATGGGAATTGATACTATTTGGATCGGAGTTGAATCCAGACAGGCCACCTATCCTAAATTGAAGGGCCTTGATGTGAAAGCAATTTTTGAAACGCTTCACTCCCACGGCATCAATACCCTTGCCTCCCTTATACTCGGGCATGATTTTCATACGGTTGAGAACGTGTGGGAGGATCTTGAATATCTCTTATCCCTGAATCCAAGTCTGACCCAGTTTCTTATTCTGACTCCGGCCTGCAGCACGCCTCTGTTTGAGCGCCTTAAACGGGAAGGCAGGCTGCTTGATGTTCCCCACAAACAGTGGGACGGGTTTCACCTTGTGTATGATCATCCCCATATCGAAAAGCACAAAATGGAAGAGCTGCTTCTTAAGTTTTATGATGAGGAATACCGCAGGCTGGGCCCATCGGTCATACGGTTTATTGAAAAGCAGCTGACGGGTTACTTGCGCTTTAAAAATGCAACCGACCCGCTTTTAAGGAGTCATGCGGAGAAGCACAAGCAGGGATGTCTTGAAGCCCTGCCCATCTTTTCCACCGCCGCCAGGCATGCCCCCACAGAAGAAATTGCCCAGCGGATCAGGAACCTTCAGCGATCCATAGTGTGTGAGATAGGCACCGGTGGCCTGAAGAACAAAATTCTCTCAGGTATTGTACCGGGACTTGCCCTTGTGGAAAAACTTAAGCTAAAGCACTTCGCTTACTCACAGGCAAATCTGCAACGCACTGAATACAGGATGTCGGCAAGCTGGCTGCACCCTGTATCCCTTACAGGAGACGGCATTCTCACGATAAAGCCAAGGCCACGGCATGCGTCTCATCATCCGCTGGTGTTAGATCTCCATGGTGTTTTTGACCGGATGACGGCAATGAAGCTCAAAAAAAGGGTTGAATCCTATCTAAAGAAGAACAGAGGTCACCTTGCAATTAACTTCAGTGGGGTAACCAGCACCGAACGGGACGCACTGCTCTTGTTCCTAAAGAGACTGAGAGGCAATAAAGAGAGAATCAAGATTGTAAATATTGATTCTCTGCGGACAGACATGGTTGATGTGGTCAATTATGCAAAAAGCTATTTTGAGGTATTCATGGATGTCGAGGGCTTGACTGCGAGTCTGGCATAGCCGGTTTGTGCATCGCTTGGCAAACGTTTGAAGCCGTGAGCATCAATGAAATAAGAATAAATCGGGACCACAAGATGTGGGCATGTGGTATTTAAGTGGGGTCTATTGGGGTGTGTATTTTTTTAGTTTCCCTCAAACCACTTTAAACCGGTCTCTTAAAGTATTCTGACTACCAACGTTCATAAAAAACCTTCATCTCTTTACTCCTCTTGGGATGTCGCAACTTCCGTAGCGCTTTTTCTTCGATTTGTCTGATCCTTTCTCTGGTTAAGTTGTAATCCTGTCCCACTTCCTCCAGAGTATGATCTGCATTTTCTCCTATGCCAAACCTCATTCTTACAATCTTTTCT
>JAZFSJ010000516.1:0-4530 GCA_036446115.1 Thermodesulfobacteriota bacterium
TTATGTTTATATCTCATCATGCTGCTCATAGGGGACGTACAAAAGTTTTCTTTTTTCTGGTTTTCTTTTTAAAGTTTTGTTAATTGAAAGCAGGTGATGTACCTTATCATAGTAAGCGATACGGCAATACCTTCTATCGAAAAAAGCCACGCCAGTATCCCACAGACTGTTTTCAATTTTGTTTAGTGTTATCCACTCAACACAAAGTGATTTTAAAACCTCTAATGCCTCCTCGATACTTTTAACTTTTATACTCATGACCTTTTTACTACCTATAGGGTAGACTTTATATTCACCTCCTTTTATTGTAACTTTTCATGTAATACTTTTAAAATGAGTGAACGTACATTCGATTCTATTAAACGCAAAAAATGTGCCATGCAAAAATTCTATCCTCAAAATACCCAGGTCTCTCTTAAAATACTTTACTTAACAATGAATTAAGGCTGGTCATTACATTTTTTAGTGAGACAAAATAAACTCCCTATCAGTGGCTCGATTCAGCCATTTCCACTTTTTTCAACAAGCTCTCGGTTACATTAAACCAGAGTGAAAGGTGTACAGCATTTTTTGAATTGAAATTTAATATGAAATATGAGAGTAGAAGTTTTGTTTCAAAGCAAAGAAAAAGCAAAGCAAGAAAAAACCCGCAGTGTATTTAATGAGGGGCTCATTAATACTATAACTATGATTGTTGAATTGTCAGAAAGAGCTGCGTACAACAACTGCATTTATATGCCCAATGACAAAATATTGATATTTTCCTGATTCATCTTATTTAAATTTAAAATTGACTGTTGTTGATTTTTTATTTGATTAATGTTATCAATAGCCTTAAATAATACGTTTTTTGGCACGTCTGTTCATAGGTCTTGTTTTTAAACATTTTTCTCACAATCTCAGGGGGGGTAGATGCAATGCATTTCAAACAGATGAAAAAGAGACTTTTGGTTCTGATGTCAGGATTTATGATCTTATGTTTTGTTTTGGGATGTGCAGCCACAGTGAGTGAGACGGTTGTTTCTCAACCTAGCATTCCCGAAAAGGAAGTTCTCCGAGTGGGTGTTACTCCTACCGCTCCACCTCTGATCTACCACCAAGATGGTCGTATTCTCGGACTTGAAACAGAATTAGCCAGTGCTCTTGCCAAATCACTAGGAGAGGTAGCACAAGCTGTTGTTTTAGGGTGGAGTGATCTGATCCCCGCACTGTTGGAAAACAGGGTAGATATAATTATGTCAGGTATGTCAATTACCAAGATAAGAGAAGTTCGTATCAACTTTGCCTCTCCCTATCTCAAGGCTGGCCAGATGGCATTAGTACGCAGTGAAGATTTATCCGATTACCCTTCTGCGCCTTCTGTTAAAAAGACTCAAAGCAGAGTTGGGTTTATCAAAGGAACCACGGGAGATTTTCTGGTACAAAGAGAGTTTCAGCTTACATCCCGAAAAATCCCTTTCCCTTCACCTAAAAAAGGAGTACAAGCTCTTGCAGAAAAAAGAATTGATATATTAATACATGATGCACCTGTCATCTGGTGGATAGCATCAAAAAAAGATGCTGAAGGCCTGGCTCCTCTTCCTTTCCTCTTAAATGAAGAATACCTTGCGTGGGGGATTCGGAAAGATGATGACAAACTACTGAAATCGGCTAATACACTTCTTGAAAACTGGAAAAATGATGGGCGATTGAACAAAGTTATTAAGCACTGGATACCTTATGCCCCGGATGAAAGCCTCTTGGGAGCTGCTTACTTACCAGAAACTGCCCACGCAGATGAGGGAAAAACAGAAGAGATACAAATAATCAATAAAGCTATTTTTATCAAAGACAATAAAGTGGTAGAACCTACTACTGTTACTGCAAATAAAGGGACTACTGTACTCTGGGTGAATACCTCCAACTTTCCCAAAAAGATAGTTTTTCTTGGTAAAAAAGTAAAACACACCTGTGGCACCCCTGTAAACTTTATCGTCGGTGAAGGGGGGACTTATAACCATGCCGAAATTCCTAAAGGAGGTATAGCGAGCCTTTGTTTTAAAGAAGAGGGGGAATACAACTATAAAGTCGAATCTTCTAGGACTCTGTTGTTAGAATATGGGAAACGAGAAAGGAAAGAAAGCCGGGGAACTATTCTGATAAAGTAACACTACTTAATGAGATTAATATGTCATAGAAATAAATGAATTTTCCTGAAAACTGAACCCTCCTCCGCCTACCACACTTCTACAATAATTCAATATATGGGTCGTATTTCTGTGAAACGGATGCTCAAACTTCTTAGTGCAGTCCTTATAATCTTGATAGTAGTATACTTGACTGCTGCAGTTGTGCTGTGGCGTTTCCTTCCTAAAGAACAAATCAGAGCCGTAATTATGAAAGAGCTTTCAAGTAGACTCAATCAGGATATCACTATGAGTGAGTTTTCATTGGGCTTTTATCCTGGAGTTGAGTTTGTGGCACGAGATATGCGGGTGGTTGATCCCTTAACCTCTCAGGAGATACTCTCAGCTCGTAGGATGAGGTTTGACCTGGATGTAGGGGAGTTGCTCAACCGAGTGTGTGTTATAGAAGACATCACGGTTGACTCACTCACACTTAATCTTATCCGAGACGCCAACGGTGCGTGGAATGTAGAGAAACTCATTGGAAGAATGAAATCAGAGGAGAAGCAACCCAAAACCACTCAGTCGGTAAACTGGTTGGAATTCGGTTATATCCACATAGATAATGGTTCTATCAGAGTCCACGATGAGTTGACGAATCAGCATCTAAGCATCAGCGACCTCGAGACCACGGTTAATCTAAGAACGGGAAAACTCCATATCGATTCGGCGTCTATTTCGTCTCCAGCCATAGAAGCAGAACTCTCCGGCACGGTGTCTCAATTTTCTGAACCGAACCCTGTTTTCGATATTAACGCGACGTTGGATATAAGAAAAGAAGATCCGATAGCAGAATTTTTACCAAAAGATTTGCCAGCCGGAGCGACAGTGGCTGACCTCTCCATTGACGCCTCAGGCCAACTCACAAAAATAGCGCTCAACACCACTTTCTCCTTCAATCCCCTGGCTACTGCAGAAATTACAACAAGAGGAAGCATAGTAGGCACACTGCAGATTGAGGAGGGAATATTTGAGATTGCTACCCTCAAGACATACTTTGGAGAGAGTACACTTTCGCTTTCGGGAACCTGCAACAACATCTGGCAGAAAGAGAGAACAGCACACCTGGAAGGAAAAACCCGCATAGCACTTGAGGAAACCATAGCGCTCATTGGCAAAGAGCTCTTCTCATCCCTCGAGCTTAAAGGAGGGGCAAATGCCACCATGACACTGAATACTTCTATGGAGCAGGTGGGACTTAAAACAAATATCAACATACATAATGCAGGTTTTACAATACCTCAAGTGATGCGCAAAAAGAGGGGTATTCCGGGTACGCTTGCGGTTGATGCTCACTACACTATACTTGAGGAACTTGTGATAGACAACTTCAAGCTGGTGATTGATAACGCTAAACTCGATGGGAAAATGCAGGTAAAAACAAGGAGCGAGCCATGGTTGATGACTTCCTTTACTACTTTAGACTTTCCTCTTGAAAGTCTGAACCGGTTACCCGCTATACGTTTTGACGAAGGTACGGTTACACTCGCCGCAGAGGTGTGGCAAGCAAGCCAGGACCAAGGGGGTATGCGTTATAGGGGAGATGCTACGGTTGAGCATGCGACCCTTCTTCTGCAGGCATTGCAAGAGCCAATAAGAGACCTGGAGGGAAGGATAGAGGTTGACAACGATAAAGTACACGCGCACTCAGCATCTTTTGCTTTCAGTGAATCACGTTACCAGGCACAGGCTGAAGTCACAGATTTCAGTAACCCGAGAATCGTTGGCCAACTCTCTACCGATGCACTGGACATAAACGAGATAGTAAGTGCATTTGCTAAGACAAAAACCAGTGCTGAAAAATCTACTTCTTCTCAAACAACCCCTCGACCGGACTTTTCGCTAGAAGTGCTGGTTGAGGCGGATTCGATGTGTTTCGGAAATGTCAGAACTGGAACCTTTTCCACCATATGGCGCACACAGGGCCTTGTCCCGGAACCCGCGCCTTTTCACATCAGTGCCTTTGGGGGAGAACTTAAGGGAGTGGTTGACCTGGCCATCCTGGAGACTGGTACCCGCTGGGCTGGTGCCTTAAGTGGAGAAGATATGGCGCTTGAAATTATATTTGATCAACTCCTGGAGGAAAAAGAAAAAGGTAAGGCTAAAGGTCTTTTGAGTGTAGAGGGAAGCCTGAGTGGTATTGCTTCTGGCAAGAGTGAAGATATGTGGAAATCTCTGGATGGCAAATTCATGCTCACGGCCACCGACGGAGAAATTAAACAATCCCCCTTGTTCAACAGTATACTTCTCGCAATGCAGTTTCCTGTTGGCTCTTTAATGGTGCCTGGATTGAGGGAGGCAACCCTTGCCGGCAAGTTATTTGATGCTGTAAAAACACGTGGCCGCACCTTAAATGTCAAACGCA
>JAZFSJ010000517.1:0-3103 GCA_036446115.1 Thermodesulfobacteriota bacterium
TGATAGAATGACTTTATACGTTTTCTTGCTGGTACTGATCTCGGCTTTTTCTCATGCCGTTGTACTAGTCAAAATATCTATTTGATGACAATTAGAAAGGGGGAGATATGAGAAAGAAAACATCAAAAAAGTCTAAAAGTAAAGGTGGGTGGAGGGGAAAGATACTCCAGGTTGATCTATCAAATTCAAGAGTATGGGATGAAGAACTTTCTGATGAGCTCATTAATAATTATGTGGGTGGGGCGGGTATTAATGCTAAACTGTTCTACGATATTATGCGTGATAATCCCCAGATGGATCCACTTTCACCGGAAAACCCCCTTATTTTTGGAATGGGACCTGTGGTGGGGACAACCTTTCCCTGTGCCGCCCGCTTTACCGTTACTTCTAAAAGTCCCTTAACCGGCGTTTTTGGAGACTCAAACGGGGGAGGGTTTTTTCCGGCGAGGCTGAAGCAGGTAGGCTATGACCATGTTGTAATAAGAGGAAAGGCCGAGAGACCTGTCGCACTTCTTATCGAAAAAGGAAAAAACACAAAGCTGGTTGATGCAAGCGAGATGTGGGGACTTGACACCTACGCCACAGATGAGTTCATTCATGAAAAGTATGGTGATTGTGAAACCGCCCGCATCGGACCTGCCGGGGAAAATATGGTCAGGTATGCCAGCATCCATTCCGGGACAAAAAGGACTGGGTCAAATGGCAGGGCAGGGATGGGATGTGTGATGGGCTCCAAAAAGCTGAAAGCCATTATTGTTAAGGGTACCGGCAGGGTACCTGTGGCAGATAAAAAGAAGTTAGACCCGCTGATAAAAAAATATCAGGATATATGGACAAACGGTCAGGCGTCTGTTGCCCAGAAGGAATACGGCAGCTTGATACTGATAGCCCAGCTTAGCGATGAGGCACACATAAAGAATGACCAGGAGAAGATGACCGCTGAACAGCTGGAGAACTACGATATTGATGATTTTGTAAAGAAATATAAGTCAGGTCAGACAGCGTGCTATCGATGCCCTATTGCCTGTTCCCAGAAGTGGAAGATTCCGGAAGGGCAGTACAAGGGAGAGGAAGGAGACAAGGTTGAGTATGGTCATTATTATCACCTGGGGCCACTGCTGGGTATCTTTGATTATCCTTCCATGCTTCACCTGGCTGATTTGACCAATCGTATGGGAATGGACTGCATCCAGTTTGGATGGAATATGGCCATGGTTATGGAGTGTTACCAAAGAGGAATTTTAAGCACGGAGGAATCAGATGGCATTAAGCTTGACTGGGGAGATGTTGAAATGGTCGCTGACATAATGACGAAGGTGGCTAAAAGAGAGGGATTTGGTAACCTCCTGGCTGAGAGCATGCCGGGGTTGATCTCCAAGCTGAGTCCTGAAGCCGAGCCCTATGGGAATCACTCCAAGGGAATGTCATTTATTTACAGCTGTACGTCGGCTCTGGCCATGAGTGTCGCTTCATCAGTGGCAACCCGGGGAGGCGACCATTTGAAAGGTCATCCTTTTTCAGGGATTATCGGCCTTCAAGATATGCTTGAGAGGATCTTTGGAAAGGACATTCCCGGTGAGATCATAGAGCATGCAAGTCCGGTGGCCAAAGGCCGGGTTGTGTGGTGGCATGAGAACTACAAGATGTTACTTGACTGTTTGGGCGTCTGTTTTATCCCTGTTATATCTACCACTGTTTTTGCTGACCCCCTTATATTATTTGAGGAGCTGGGTGAAATTTACCAGGCGGTGACAGGTGGGGATGTGGGAAAGCTCTTCAAATCAACTGAGAGGGCATACCAAGTTGAGAAGAGCTATAATGCCCTGTTGGGGATTACAAAAAAGGATGACGTGAGGCACGGAACCAAACGGGGAAAAGAAGACCCCATTGATCTTCCGGGCATGCGGGGTGAATACTACCATTATCGGGGATGCTCCAGTGATGGATTGCCTACCCGCAAGAGGCTTGAGGAGGTTGGCCTTACAGAGGTAATTGAAGATCTTGCCAAAAAAGGAAAGCTTGCCGAAGATAAATGCCCTGCGATTGAGGAGCTTTTGCCTAAAGCATAAGAGAGAGGGGAGTAAGGAGCAGCCCACATAGAAAAAAGGGATGTAGCTACTTAGACTTCCTATCAAACTCCATTTTTTCTATATAAACCTCTACCAGAGTGGATTTATGGGATATAGATATGTTCTTCAACTCTGTTCTAGGGGATTTTTCGGATAGGTTGGATTGAACTTATGCTTGTTGGGAAATTTGGAAAAGGTTAAAATATTTTTAGGAGTGTATGTTTGATGTGGTAGTGTTGAGTGGAATGAGTGATGGTTTGATCTCACACCCACCAACTAGAAAGCTTTAAAAAGTTGATGTTACCAAATGTTTAATTTATTTCCTTGTCTCGTTTAATGTGATACAACTCAATGCCGCTAACGAAATCATCCCTCTTTTTTTCAAACCACTTTAATGCTCCTTTCATCTTAGTAGGTCTTCCAAGCACAGAAAAAAATACTCTTAGGTAAATAGTTGAAGCTAGCTTAATTTTCTCACTGTTTTGAAATGTGATTTGCATTCCCTCATGACTTATATCAGTAATAGTACATTCTCCCCATTCTTTTCCTCCTTTAAATAAATAGTGAGCTTTTACTTGTGTTGTATATCGAATTATTTTTCTTCTATTCTCCATTTTATTCTATCGATGTACCGAGTGATAACACCCTTTTCTTTTTTAGTATGCTATTTTTGTAGGTTATTAATGCCTTTAGCCCAATTGATAATATACTAATTTAATCAAATTCATTGAAACATAAACATCTAAACTTGTAAATAATCCAATAGTGTTATATAAACAAATATTTTGGGTTATTATTAGAAATTTCTACTAAGGAAAAAGATTTTTTAGAAAAAGCCATAGTTACATCTCATGGCCTCTTTTTTAAACAAATATTTCTATTACTGCTGTTAAGGACACCTCTCAGATAGCCGAAATTATCAACACTACGTAGAGTATGTCACACTGAAGTTTGTCTGATGACGACCGTAGACTTTGGCAAGAAACTCCCCTAATTTCATGAATGTGGTTTTATTATCTGAATTACTATTATTC
>JAZFSJ010000518.1:0-6110 GCA_036446115.1 Thermodesulfobacteriota bacterium
CCACCCTACAGGAGCTGAGGGATATGATCAAGTCCGCCGATGCCGGGGTATCGGCTACTATCTTAAATGACGTTTCAGACAACAATCCCTACCGGCTTGTTTTGACCAGATAGACCACAGGGGAGAGCAATGATATCCAGGTTACCACCAATGTGACCCAGCTCGATTTTACCAACAAGCTCATCGAGGAAGCCACCGCCGATGCCACTAACAGTGGTACCTATACCGGTGGCGTTACTTCCAATACCTCGGAGTACTACACCGGTACCACCAACAAGGCCTATATAATCGAGACTATGACAGCGGGTGCGGTTGGAGCAGGACCGGCACGGTATAAGTATTCAACTGACGGAGGGATCACCTGGGATGATAACAGTGGGAGCGGTTATGCATTTGCTACGAGTGAGACTGCAATTGGGGGCAATCTCGAAAACGCGAAAGTTACATTTACCGACAGCGGGACTATGTCGGTGGGGGACACCTTTAGGGTGGATGTTTTCAACCCTACCTTCAACGAGGCACAGGATGCAGTGATCCGTGTGGATTCCCTTACCCTGGTCAAGAATACCAATACCATCTCTGATGTTATTGATGGTGTAACCTTGAACTTAATTACGGCAGACACAACTAAAGAAAATACAATTACTGTGTCCCAGGGGGGTGTCAGTTCAGCCAAGTCAAATATTGAGAGCTTCGTTTCTTCCTACAATTCTGTGATGGAAGACCTCTACAAAGCCTTTTATTATGACCCTGAAAATTCTGATGATAACCCCTTAAGGGGGGATTACACGGTGAGGGGTATCCAGGCCGGCTTGAAAGATATTGTGTTAAATAGCATACCCGGTTTAACCGGTGATTATACCACCTTCTACCAGATAGGCATCAGTACAGATAGTACAGGGCAGCTTTCCATTGACGATAATAAGTTAAGCGATGCCCTGAATGATGACCCCTTAAGTGTAATGAAGTTGTTTATTGATTATGGTACTCCCACCGACAACTCCATAAAATATGAAAGTAAAACCGGTGCTACCAAGGCAGGCACATACAGTATTTACATCTATACCCCCCCGGCACAGGCAACCTATGAAAGCAGCGAAGTCATCGGTGGTGGAGGGATTACCGAGGATGAGACCCTGACCTTCACTTTTACTGATGAAGCTACAGAGGCAGTGCCCACGGTAACCGCCTTTACGGTAAACCTCTCTTCCGGGGATACCATAAATACCATCCTAAGTAAGCTCAATAGCAAATTTAATACCGAAGAAGTGGGACTTGTTGCAACCAATAACGGCGGTATGGTGAAAATCACCTCGACAGACTATGGAGATGATATGAAATTCACCGTGGTATCGGATCAGGCTGCTGCGAATCAGACTGGGGTAGGAACCACCATGCTTACTAAGACCGGTACCGACGTGGTGGGGACCATTAACGGTCACGCCGCGTATGGGGACGGTAAGTATCTCACCGGGGCAAACGGCTTTGAAGAGGAAGGCTTGAAGATAAGTACCACCACCACCACGGCCGGTGGAAAAGGCTACATCTATCTCTCTTCAGGAGTAGCTGCCCAGTTGAGCACTCAACTGGAGTACACTACCGATCCGAATGAGGGTAGCATTGCCTACAGGAATGATGCCTATCAGGATATTATTAACGATATTGATGAACGGATTGAGATTAAGGAAGAGAGACTGTTAGATATGGAGGAGATGCTAAGGAAGCAGTTTGTAAATCTCGAGGTTCTCCTCAGCTCGTTGCAGGTCCAGGCGGATTATATGAGCACCCAGCTGAATAATCTCCCGACGTTATACATGGTAAATCAGTAAAGAGCTTTCTAATTGCGGATTTTGGATTTTGAACCACGAAGAGCACGAAGGGTCGCGAAGTAAAAAAAAATGAACTTGAAAATGGAGAGCACTATAACAGGAGATTATGAGAGAGGAAGAGATGAGTGCTAAAGTTGCTTATGACGAATATAAAAAGAATAAGGTTATCACTGCCAGTGGAGTAGAGTTGATTGTTCAACTCTATGATGGAATTATAAAAAATATTCATCTTGCCAGGGAGATCTTCACCAAGGGTGATACGCTCACTTTTGATGAGATAAAGGAAAAAGGTAAGGTCATCAGCAAAGCCATGAATATTGTTACCGGGCTGGCTGACGCCCTGGATATGGAAAAAGGCGGTGATATCTCAATAAACTTAAGCAAGCTTTATGAATTTGTAAATATGAGGTTATTGAATGCCAATCTAAATAATGATCCGGCAATGCTGGATGAAGCATTGAGGGTTTTACATGAGCTGCGGGAGGCCTGGGAGGGTATTTTAAAACAGGAAAGTGAGGACAGGCAGAAGGTAGTAGGTGAGACTGGAGAAAAACCGGAGGAAAAATTCCAGTCAGAAGCGGTAGATGTTGTAAGAAAATCCGGGACTTACAACCGTCTGGCGATTAAGACATGACTGGCAGCAGACAATTGTCAATCATCAGTTTTCAGGGGGCCTCTTGATTTTGGATTTTTAACCACGAAGTTTACCCCGTTAGAGGTAACGGCTACCTCTAAGGAGAGAGGTAAAATCAGAAGTAAGGAAGATGGTGAATGTTGTATCGACGATCATGTTAATACTCCTAATGGGGAGCACGAAAAACCACGAAGGAAAGTTGGTAAATTTTAAATTCGATATTGACAAATGACACCGGATGACCGTCAACTGACAACTGCAAACTATTATATAGGGTGAGATAATGGAAGGCTATTTGAATCTGCTATTGGAACAGCTGAATAAGAATATTCAGATCAATAAATTTGCGAAAAGGGAAAGAGAGGCTATTGCTGTAGGAGATATTGGTATCGTGATGGAAAGTGATGCCTTGAGAAAAGAAATCATCTCACAGTTGCAATCATTACAGACGGAGATGGATCCCTATCTTGAGGATTTTCCTAAGAGCCTTGAAGATACTTCTCCTCAGTTGAAGGACCAGATTTTAACGGTTAGTAAACAGTTATATGAGATTATTGAGGAGACTATTGCAATCGACCGGGAAAATGAGATTAAACTGAAGGAGATTAAGGAAGGAGTAAGAGAAAAGATTAAAGGGATAGGAAAGGGCAAGCAGGCACTGAGCGGTTATAAGAGCCCTTCCCAGAATAAGCCGAAGCTTTTTGATGGAGAGGTCTGAGGCAGGGTTGCTTTTTATAGGTGGGCATGACGCTTGATCATAGCGAAGTGAGGGAGGAAAACAAAAACTTGTGTCCTCCCTCAATCTGTTCTATACTCCTTATTCTGCTCTATGCTGTCTTATCTTTATATCCAGCATCCAGTATCACACCTCGATGTTTATTAAGTGATTTTCTGTAGAGGTTTCACTTGAAACATTTCCTGTCTCATTCAGTGCAGATTGAGTTTTATGAATAGTCTGCGTTTTCTCTAATGAATTGATTTCGTTTTCCAGATTTCTTATCTCCTGTTTTATCCTCAATTCTTCAATATGATTGTGGTAAGGGGAATCCTCCTGTTTTTCTAATGTTTCCCCGATAGTGGTACGATTGGTGTCTTGTGCCACGCTGCGGGGTCCGGGTGTTTTATTTTCCAGGCTTCTTAGCTGCTGCACAAGCCTGGTCTTTTTCTGTCGCATCTGGGACAGGTTGAGCCCATTAGTTGAATCAAGATTCTCAGCAATAGAAGAAATAATACTATTCTTATTAAGCTCCTGTTCAATCTCATCGATCTGCTGTTTTAATACGCTTGCGAGAGGTGATTCTTCAGCTGTCATTCCGTTTGCGGGAGAAGAGGCTGATTCTTCCACATCCTGTGCTGCTTCCTTACCTCCTTGCTGATTAGAGGAGGCTGCCTGGTTAGTACCTTGGTGTAGCCTGTTAAGTTCCTGCTGTAAGCTATTCTTTCGTGCCTTGAGCTGAGTGATAGTGTTATCGTATATTTGATTATTTTCGGCAGAATCAGTTTTGGAGTAAGTCGTATTCGCACTGGGTTTGGGGGTAGAATATTCTGCGGATTGAGAGATGGTGACTTCATCAGAGATGTTTGAGATATTCTGCTCTTCCTGTGTAGTTTCTGCTGCACTCTCTACATAATTTTGGGTGCTTTCCCTCCTGTCTTCTCTAGCAATCCGGGCGAGATAGAGGTTCTTCTTATACTCATCTGAGATGCTGTTTGATGAGGACCTATGAAATTGAGAAGAAAACTGTTGCAGTGATGTAGTGTTAATAGATGTCATACAAACACCGATTGGAATACTAATTTTAAGAGATTTTGCGAATAACCACGAAGAACACAATACAAATTTATTTTTTTTCCTTCGTGCTTCTTCGCATGCCCCATTAGGAATGTTGGAAGAATGGATATATCATTTACCATCCTTCTTGCCCCGTGGCAGATAGAACATAATTTCCTATACTTCTAACGGGGTAAACTTCGTGGTTCAATCAGTTGCGCTAAGCCATGATGTCCAGTGTACTTCCACGTTGTTTATCAGCTTGATTGTTTTGAGTCTCTTGAGGATTTGTATTTTCAGCGGCTGGATTTTCTTTCGGTTGATTTTCCTCTGCAGGATTGGCTTCCACCTTTTTAGGTGCAGGTGCTTTGCGGGTTTCTGCTTTTTCAGGACGATCGTTTGAGGCAGTATCCAGTCGCTCAGGTGGTTTTTCTGCTGCTTTTGGTGTGGACCTGTCTTGAGAAAGGTTATCTACCGCTTGTCCATTCTGTTGAGGGCTTACAGGTTGAATGGTGTTTGGCATAGCTACCTCCCTTTGGTGAGAAAAAATAAATTTTGTGGATACCCTCTTTATTTCTTTGAATGGTATCCTCATTTCGTTTTTATGGAAATTTAGCAAATTACTATTTTATCCAGCATATAATACACACTGCAATATAGTATTAATATCGGAATTTCGGGGGCAATACTTTAACGTTTTTTATCGTTTTTTAAGGGTCATTAAGGGGTGATATAAATTTAACTCATGATAACGGATGATGCTCAAATACAGACCCTTTACTTTCACAACTCATTGATATAACGATATTTTTTTGGATATTCGATTTAATTCAACCACGTGGAAAAATTAAATGCCCCCCCCTGTTAAATGGATGTTTTTTTGAAAAATATTGTTATCTGTTACTTTAGGGTATCTTAAGATTTGGGTCATAGCGTTCTTATTTTACGGGGTAGAAATGTCGGAGAGACATCGCATGATTGTGATTTGAAATTAAGGGTATTTATGATAGAATCTTACCGTAGTTTACCCAGTTGGAAAGAAGATCTGCCGTTTATAATGAGACAAGAAAAGGAAAAGCAATACAGGGGTGTTAAAAGCACCCTTAAAAATTTTAACGGAGTTTAACTGGCTAAACAGGATTTTATAATAGAGGAGAGGAATAAGATGGATGAACGGAGGAGATTCGGTCGTTTTGACACGCAACTGGAGGCTCAATATTTTATAAAAGATAAAAAAGGGGGCTCGGGTAAATGTACAATCATTGATGTCAGTCGTAAAGGGGTGGGTATAAAATTTAGCAAGCATGAAAATATCCATGCAGGTTCAAACATTCATCTTGAGGTAACGGTTCCCACCGAATTAGAGCCTATTGGTATCAGGGGAGTATTAAAGCATATTAAACAAAGGGGTGATGATTTTATTGGCAGTGTCGAGTTAAATGAGGTATTAGATGAGGTTAAGTTTGGGAGGTTAGGTTAGGTGCCTCGGCCGTTACCATCAGTAAGGGAATCTCTTTCATTTTTTTATCTGCTCTTATCGATTTGAGCAGCTCCAGCCCGGTTATCTGGGGCATATTCAAGTCTGTGATGACAAAATCGTAGTTATCCGCTTTGAGCTTTTCTATTGCAGTTGCACCATCGTCGGCATCTTCCACATTGGTAAAGTCGAGCTGCTTCAGTAGCTTCCTCATTATCTTCCACATGGTGGCAAAATCATCTACAACTAATATCTTCATCTTTGTGTTTGCCATTTCGTCCCCCTTATAGGTGAGAGTAGTTTAACCTAGCATAAATGCCAAATTTGGAATTTTTCGACAGTCTCGATAGTAGTGTTGAAGTACGACATGAAGTAGCTCATTTAATTGTCAACCTAAGA
>JAZFSJ010000519.1:0-5238 GCA_036446115.1 Thermodesulfobacteriota bacterium
ACTCACTGCACTCAAGACATCCCTGACGAATAGACTTCGTATTCCATAGGGTAGATGGTAACTAATAGTGTTTATTTTATGTTAATTAATGTGCCACATTAGTTAACATTGTATCTTTTCGAAGACAGTGGCCATTAATTTTATTGACATACGAGAGACATTTCAATATCATGATGAGTTAATCTTATTCCATTACTGAGGAAAAGGTAACCGGGAGAACCTCCATTTTCGTTATTAAACTTACAACTAATATCTTATTGCTGGTTGAGGAATATATCTTTCATAAATTAAGCTATTAATAATTCTTGTAACCTGGTATAAAGCATTTTCATTAAAATTTTTGCAAGGGTAAAATAAAGCTCATGAAACTTACTGCCACCATCAAGGATGAACTGCATACAAAACGTTTTGTTATTCCCTATCGCGTTTATGGGAACGGCGGTCCTCATCTTGTGTGTCTTAACGGCGTCCAACAATCAATGGCGATGTGGCATAGTTTTACACGTCGTTTTGCCCCTCATTATCGAATTATTCTATTTAATTTTCCAGGTCAAGGCAAAGGCCATGTTCTTTACGGATCTACCAGGGCTTCTTTGGAAGAAGAATTGGAAATTGTGCATGAAGTCATTAAAGCCACTGATGTAAACGATATTACTTTCTGTACTGCCTCATGGGGAGGGATAGTGGCTATGATGTATGCGGAAAGATATCCCCATATGGTGAAACGGTTAATTTTAGGAAGCCTGACCACAAGAGCCAATAAGCACATGTTCGAGACAATTCAATCCGGCACCCGGATTGATACTAATGATCGTGGGAAAATAGCGGATAACCTTATCAATAGTATAGGCCAGAAACTGCCGGATGTGATTAAAAGAAGAATTATAAGACAGTTTGCGACAATGAGTGAGGAACAGTTGAGTGCTTTCTTTGAACATGGCTTATTTGTCATTGGAGAGAAAAATTTGAAAGATGTGGTCAATTTTAATGGAATTCAGGCAGAGACGATTTTACTGAATGGAAAGAACGATACCATCATTGATCTGGATGACGTTAAATACCTGGCTTCACAACTTCCTAACTGCCGTATGGAAATCCTTCAAGGTGTAGGGCACTTCCTTCACCTAGAAAGCGATGACGTTTTAGACTTCTACCACAGAATCCTTTCGTAATATCAAACAAAGAAAGAAAAGGGGGCAAGAAAAAGGGGTCTACGTTTGGCTCTTAATTAACGGCAATTTAAATCATCGTACAGGCTAAATCCAGCGGGGCCTGCTTCGTATGCAACGCGGATGCGAGCACCTTTGAATTGAGACAGCACTTTCTTCAATAAGCTATATGATAGTTTGATGGTTACCGCTTTTACCACCACTCCCTCAACCATCGCAGTAACTTCCTTTCAACTCTTTAATCATAGTCTTTTGCAATAACCTTAAAAACACCACGTACTCAACTTACATATAGTAGTGTAGGTATTCTTGATCAAAACTTTTTCAAAACACCTGTCTAATTAAGTGTAGATTTTTACAAGCAATAAAATGCGCGTAAATCCTCTCCCGTTCTTATCAGGATTTTTCATTGCAAATCTGTGCTGTTTTTTATAAACTGAAATGGTATTAGCAAATTAAGTGAGGTGTAATTCAATGGATACACTTCCTGAAATAGATGAGTTTGAGATTGAGAGGGGACAGTTAAAAGGGTTTAGCCGGACGCTCAAAGAAGTAGAATGGCTATTAATGGTGCTAGTCATTCTTTACATGGAAATTCCCGGTTCATCGTTTCAGGATGAACCAACGATTACTCTTGCCCTTATCTCTTTTGCTGTTTTCATTTTCTTCTTTCACTATTGGGGACTACATAGGATTCACAACAAGTGGAAGATAGTCATTGAAACCTGGGCTATGATTGCGTTTATTACCTTGGTTCTATGGCATACTGGAAAGATTGAAAGCCCCCTTCTGAGCATGTATTATCTTGTAATCATCATAACCGCTAGTATTCTGGGGAAAGCTATCACTTTTCTTGAAGTAGGTCTTATTTCAGCCTGCTGTCTTTATTTAAGTTTCTCCCTTGCTGCAATTACTACCCTCTCTCTTACACAAGTGAGCCAGTCCTTAATTCAGCTTTTTCCTCTATGGCTTGTTGCCTATCTTGCAAGTATGCTTTCGGGAGATACAGAGTCTGCCCAAAAAAAGATGAAATTTCTTTCTCGAACGGATGATTTAACAGGACTGTTAAACATGAGGACGTTTTCATTTTTAGCAGAGCAAGAGGGCACACGTGCTGCGCGGTATAATCGTCTTTATTCTATTTTAATGTTGGATGCGGATAACCTTAAACCCATCAATGACACCTATGGCCATGCCGCGGGAGGTAGTCTGATAAAACTGATAGGAAAAATCCTTTGGAATAATCTTCGGTCCGCAGATATTATAGCTCGCTATGGGGGAGATGAATTTGTAGTTTTGCTTCCTGAAGCGAAGAGTGATCGGGCCGTAAGTGCAGGAGAAAGGATCAGGGCGGCTGTAGAAAATACGCCACTTGTAGTATCAGGCAAGAATGTGTTTGCGACAGTAAGTATTGGAGTTGCCAGTTACCCTGAACACGGGAAGGAAATTCAGGAAGTAATAAATAATGCAGATAAGGCCCTGTACAAAAGTAAGAAGAAAGGGAAAAACATGTCCACTGTTTTTTTTAATCGGTAATAGAGGTGCTCGATCTACACAGTTGATACATGTCACCTCTTTTTCATCAGTTCATAATCGTTTGTGATAAATATAATTTACTTGGATGAAGCCAAGGAAATGTGGAATAGCAGCCCCCTTTCCTGGGAACGGTTGTCGTTTGAGATTGATAAGGTGCTTGATGATGATGCCTGTATTGTAGCCGAGCTGGATACCTATATTCCTTACTATTGGATGGATTTTAGTCGGGGGAAGAAGGCTCTTATTGGAACAACCACTGGTTTTGCCCTTGGCTGGGTAGTGGGCGCCTCCCTGGGGGTGAAGATTGCCCGTCCTGACAGGCAGGTTGTCTGTCTGGTAGGCGATGGGTCGATGCTCTTCGGCCAACTGGAGTCTCTATGGAGCTTCTCACGATATGATGTCCCGGCCATTATTGTTGTCTTCAATAACCGCAGCTACGATGGTCCTCGAAACAGAATGTTCACGTTGTCTGAACATCCTCAGGAGGAAAGGAAAGACATGGCCTGCTATCTTGGAGATCCTGATGTGAATTTTGTGGGTATCACCGAGAGTTTCGGCATTAAGGGTGAGGTAGTATCAAGCCCTGACCAGGTCAAGCCGGCTATGAAGCGGGCTATTAGAGCGACAAAGGAGGGGAGACCCTACCTGATCGATGCCATCCTTGCCCAGAGGGGACCCGGGGCTGGAACCAATTGGCATCCTGAAATATCTATTGCCGCTGGAAGAAAGAGAAAGGTGTGAGCGTTTCAAAATAGAAGCAATTCCATACCTAAAGAAACACACAAGAGCTTCACAAATTGAAATTAAAAAAAAGGTAGCTAAAAGAAACTTCTCTAAATTAATTTATATGCTATTGTCCAGAAAACAATTTCCTTAATCTTAGATATGTATTAGGATTGATTAATTCTCATCTTTTAAACTGCTATTATAGATTTGTTTTAAATCCGGAAAAAGGAGAAGCTCTTGCTCAGGTGAAAAGAGGCCATATAGCAAAATTTCCTATACACAGTATTAATTTCTCTAAAATATTTGAAAAGAGACTTCACGATGAGCTTGTAGCATTAGTGGATATAATGCTGGATTTGAATAAAAAGATTCAAGCCGCTAAAGGTAATGAACGGGAACGAATTCAGAGGCAGATTGAGAAGACTGATAGAGAAATTGACGACATGGTTTATAAACTGCATGGAATTACAAATAAGGAAAGCAAAATAATCGAGGGAGAAATTTAGATGGAGAAAAAGGAAATTATAAAAATCCTGAAATGGGTAGAAGATGAAGCCAGGCAAAGGTATAAAGCACAGATAAGAGGGATTTTTGGCTCCTATGTGAGAGAAGAGGAGAATGATAAAAGTGATCTTGATGTTTTGGTTGAGTTTGAAGAGGAAGCGAACCTTTTACATCTTGTTGGACTTTCTTTATTTCTTGAAGAGAAGCTTCATCTTCCTGTTGATGTTGTTCCGTATGATTCCATTAGGGAAGAAATAAGGAGCCATGTCCTAAAGGAGGCAATTTATTTATGAGAAATCATAGACTCTACTTAAAGGACATTTTAGATGCTATGGAAGCGATAGAAGGATTTGTTGGGAGTATGGAATTTGAGGACTTTAAGAGGGATGATAAAACATCAAGTGCTGTGATAAGGAAATTTGAAATCGTAGGGGAGGCTGCTAAAAACATCCCGGAGACAATAAAACAGAAATATTCAAGTATTCCTTGGAGAGAAATGGGTGGTATGAGGGATAGACTAATCCATTTTTATTTTGGCATAAAATACGAGCTTGTATGGCGAACTATAAAAGATGTTATCCCCCAGGTAAAACCCTTAATGCGTAAAATCTTAGAGGAATTGGATGTGTAAAAAGAAAATTTTTACCTGCCTATTTTAGAAAAACCTGCCGACTAACCCAGATAGTCCATAAACATAAAACTCATTGACATTTATAGGTTTTTTCGATAGTTTTTAGTCTTGTAGCATTGCTTTAAACTAAAATACTTTACACATTAAGGGTTTCTTGTATGAATGTAGGGAAGGTATTAAGCGAAACAGCTCGAAGAATGCCCCAAAAAACAGCAGTTATTTTTAAGGATGAGAAGATAGATTTTGCTGCTTTGGACCTTAGGGCAACCCGATTGGCTAATAAACTGCAAGGGTCTGATGTTAAAAAGGGCGATCGGGTAGCTATCATCCTACCCAATTCTTCCCAGTTTGTGGTGGCCTATTTTGCTGTGATGAAAATGGGTGCTATTGCTGTGCCGCTTGATTTCAGATTTAAGGGGGAAGAACTTTTTCCTATCCTCACAGACGCTCGTATTAAGGCGGTCATCACCACTTCTCTTTATCAGTCATATGATGTATTTCCCAGAGTGGAAAGCATAAAGACCATCATAATGACAGGGGAAAAGGTGGCTGATGAGATGGTGCGATATGAAGAGGTGATGAGTGATGAATCCTTATCCTCTGAAATTACGGTGGAGATCAAAGAGGAAGAAGATGCCCTCTATCTCTATACATCTGGGACTACCGGCAAAC
>JAZFSJ010000520.1:0-4144 GCA_036446115.1 Thermodesulfobacteriota bacterium
TGTTGACAAAGCTGCACTGATTGCAGAGGCAGAAGCCTATGAAACGGTCTTTAGTGTAGAATACCGGGTTTCTCAATGCAGCGACCTAACATCACAAGTTACCAAAACAGTTCCTCCTCCATGCGACCTAATGGGGTGCATTGAAGTTGGTATAGCCCCTGAAGATACCATTGTAGTTGATGAGTCAGAAACAGGATTAGAACCGATATGCGTGGAACCACCTGCTCAGATCTGTTTCAGCTCCTGTGGAGATGTATATCCGGCTAAAGATTGTGGTGATGGTGAGGTAAACATTTTCGATATCCTGGAAGAGATTGATATTATCCTGGGGATCACGGAACCTTCAGCGTGTCAAGCAGAGCAGGCAAATGTACCAACCAGCATGCCACCTGATTGTGTTGATCCTGATGATGATATTAATATATTTGATGTCCTGGTTATTATTGACAAGGCATTGGATAACCCTAATTGCTGTGATGCCTACGATTTTCAATAAGGCTCATTAAAAGTAGACATCAATGAGCAAAGAGAGATGATAAGGTAAAAGGCAGAGGTCTTAAGTGGCTCCTGTCTTTTATTCTTTAGTACGTCCATATCTTGTGTCTACCATCTGCTCACTGAAAATCAACACTTCTGCTATACTTGTTGACTCTATGAAGGCCGAAATATTTAACACTACGTTGAGTATGTTACACTGAAACTTGTCTGAAGGTGACTGTAAACTTTGGCAAGTAGTGTTGTCGCGCCAAGTTAAATTCAGATCGTTGGGAGTGGGTTCAAGCCCATGAAATTCGATGATGTTACTTAGTGGGTGATTCCGAGGAAGGATATGGGAAAGTCCCACCTGACTAAAGCCTAGCCAGCAGGTCAGAAGAGAAGTCCGAGGGCAAACCCGGTAACGGGAGTTCTAAGCCGGATGGATCGAGGTTGCAGGCTGTGTATCGAGCCCCGAAATCTTGCACTTTGTGGTCAATGGATAACTTTCGGGAAACCGAAAGGAAAGCCGACGCACTCAACGCAGGCAGAAGGCAGCAGTTCAGGGTACGCTAAGGTGATGTACTCTGGACACCACCGGGGTCTGAGGCCAGGGCATGCAGACATAGGGGTAACCTGAGAACTTGGGAGATCCAGCTGTCTCCTTGTGTAAAGATACCCAGATGGTAGGGATCACTGTGAGAACAAAAGCCCTGGCGCATGTTGCTAGTTTCCGAGCAACAAGCGAGTCCTAAATGGAACATACAAATGAGCGGAAGCACGTAAGGTATCGGGGGACAAGAGCGAAGAGCGAAGAAACCTGAGAAGGGCAGTGGGAAGTCTTAGCGGATCATAGTACCAATGGTCAAGGGAGAGATACTTGATCGATAGGGTGGGGAACCGAGGTCCAAGGGACCCACTTGAGGGAAGGAGAAGCCGGGCATAACGTTCACCTGGGAGGAAATAGGGGAGATACTTTGAGATCACAAACCGTATCAACGGAACTCCAGGGGATTGCGGAGCAGGCTAAGGGATATCCGGAGATGGTATTCACCACGCTCGTGCATCTGATGGACGTGGATTTTCTTCGAGAAGCCTATCGGAAAACCCGTAAGAGCGGGGCACCTGGGGTGGACAAGGTGACGGCTGAGGAATATGCCAAGAACCTTGATGAAAACCTCAGGGATTTGTATGAGCGGCTGCGAAGCGGTCGGTACAAGGCGTCACCCGTGGAGCGGGCATGGCTTGATAAAGAGGAAGGAGGTAAGCGGCCGATAGGCAAGCCAGCGTTCGAGGACAAGATAGTCCAAAGGGCGGTGGTAATGCTACTGGGAGCAGTTTATGAACAGGATTTCTATGACTTCTCCCATGGTTTTCGAGAAGGTCACAGTCAGCATCAGGCACTGCACGAGTTATGGGAGCAGTGTAGGCGAATGAATATCAACTGGATAGTAGACGCTGATGTGAGTGGATTTTTCGATAACTTGGATCATGGCTGGCTGCGTAAGATTATAAAGCAGCGGGTCAATGATGGGGGGATGCTGAAGTTGATTGGGAAATGGCTAAACGCAGGGGTGGTGGAAGGAGAAATCCTTACGTATCCTGAAAAGGGAACTCCCCAGGGCGGAGTAATTTCCCCGATGTTGAGTAACATATTCCTGCATCATGTACTGGATGGGTGGTTTGTAAAAGAGGTAAAGCCCCGGATGAAAGGTAGATGTTTCTTGATCCGTTTTGCTGATGATTTTATCATTGGCTTTGAGTTGGAGAAAGATGCTCGCCGGGTCATGGAGGTACTACCGAAGCGATTTGGTCGTTTCGGTCTTACCATACATCCAGAAAAGACAAGGTTGATCAAGTTCAGGAAGCCTGGATTGAGAGAGAAGAAGGCGAAGGGGAATGGCACATTTGATTTCCTCGGATTTACCCATTACTGGGCGAGGTCACACCGAGGATACTGGGTTATTAAACGGAAGACGAGGAAGAAAGGGATCAGGCGGTTTTTGGGGTCGCTGTGGCTGTGGCTTAGAAAGAACCGACACTTGCCACTGAAGGAACAGTATAAAATGCTGTGCCTTAAAGTGCGAGGGCACTACCAGTATTATGGTATAAGTGGTAACTACAGAGCAATTAACAACATATACCACTATGCGAAACGATACTGGAAATACTGGTTGAGTCGGAGAAGCCACAAAGGTTACATCAACTGGGATAAGTTCGTGATCTCTATTCTAGACAGACTTCTGGTGCCAAAACCCAGAATAATCCATTACATCTAGCTCGGTCTGCAGGGCAGCAAAGTTATGCGCCAAACGGGGTGATGCCTATTTGGTTAGCCATTGGCATAGAGCCTATGACTACCGAGGAACCGTATGAGGGAAACCTTCACGTACGGGACTGTGGGGGGGGCGCTTGGGTAACCGGCGCTCCTACCCGGAAGTAACTCCCTCCATTTTAGTACCCCCATATCCTGTGGCTGAAGCCTATCTAATTGATCCAAACAGACTACCAATATTCTCAATTCTTGATTTTATCATTTCAATGAAAAGCGGGTAAATCTAAAACCGCACTGTTCTACCATAATATTTAAGATTTTTCTAAAATTACCGATAGTTTTATATGTAAAGATAGGAAGGCTGAGTCATTTTAAGTTACTTATTAATTAGGTGGCTGATATGAAAGGAGGAGGTTCAATGTTTCAATTCAAAATAATTTTACAAGTTGTTTTCTTTCTCTAAGCTACGTCTTTTGCATATAGCGAATGTATAGAAGGTAATTGCTCTAGTGGTCAGGGAACGTTCACTTATACTAATGGTGATAAATATAAAGGTGAGTGGAAAGATGGTAAAATAAATGGTCGGGGAACTGCCACTTATGCCAATGGCAAGAAATATGTAGGTGAGTGGAAAGACGATAAAAGACATGGTCAGGGAACTGGCTCTTTGGCTAATGGTGGTAAATATATAGGAGAGTGGAAAGATGATAAACTACACGGTCAAGGGACTTACTCTTGGGCTAATGGTAGTAAATATGTAGGTGAGTGGAAAGACGGTAAACAGCATGGTCAGGGAACTGGTACTTGGGCTAATGGTGGTAAATATGAAGGTGAATGGAAAGTTGGTGAAAGGCATGGTCAGGGAACTCTCACTAAGGCTGATGGTAGTCAATATTCAGGTGAGTGGAAAGATGATAGAATACACGGTCAGGGGACTCTCACTAGGGCTGATGGTGGTAAGTATGTAGGTGAGTTTAAAGACGGTAAAGAAAACGGTCAGGGAACGTTCACTTATGCTGATGGTGGTAAATATGTAGGCGAGTTTAGAGACGATAAAAGACATGGTCAGGGAACAAATACTTGGGCTAATAGTGATAAATATAAAGGTGAGTGGAAAAACGATAAAAAAGACGGTAAGGGGACTTTAACTTCTCCTGATGGTAGTCAACATTCAGGTGAGTGGAAAGATGGTGAACTGCTTCCAAAGGGCAGTGAGCAATAATAATGATTCCAACTATCTTTGAATTAAGGAAGATGTGAAGGAGATGATTGATGGAGTTTTGAGGTTGGTTGGGTGGAGGCTGAATAGAGTATCTTTCAATTAGAATTGTGTAAGCCCCTCAGTAAATGCTGGGGGGTTTTTGCTTTCTGTAAAGTTAACACTACCATATCAAA
>JAZFSJ010000521.1:0-16300 GCA_036446115.1 Thermodesulfobacteriota bacterium
ATTTCAGGACCACAGACGTAACAGGAACCTCCACCTTACCGGAGGGGATAGAGATGGTGATGCCGGGAGACAATGTAGAGCTCACAGGAGAGCTGATTACCCCCATAGCGATGGAAAAAGAGCTCAGGTTTGCCATTCGGGAAGGTGGAAGAACGGTAGGAGCTGGCGTTATCTCCGAAGTCTTGGAGTGATGGTAGGGAAAGGATCCTAAAAACGCAACACCCTAAATACTAAAAGAGCTTCTATGAGAGATATCATTACCCTTGCATGCACTCTATGTAAGAGAAGAAATTATTCGACAACCAAAAACAAGCGAAATACACCTAAAAAATTGGAGTTCAAGAAATACTGCCGATTCTGTCAAGCTCATACTCTCCACAAAGAAACAAAGTAACAGGGCTACACAACAGGCATTTAGTTTCTTAACCCCTAGAGGGTCTATACTCCAACCTTTTTGCTTTGATTAGGCCAGTAGCTCCAACGGTTAGAGCACCGGACTCCAAATCCGGGTGATGGGGGTTCGAATCCCTCCTGGCCTGCCACTTTCTAGGGCATTTACAAAATAGGTAACCCCACAGGATGGTTGTCCATGTTTGAAATGTTTGAAAAATTTAAACTATTTTTAAAAGAAGTGAAGGCCGAGCTCAAGAAAGTCGTATGGCCAACCAGAAAGGATACCATTGCATCTACTTCGGTTGTGGTGATCCTGGTACTTATAATTGCGGCGTTCTTAGGGCTAGTCGATTTTGGCCTTTCACGAGTCATTAGGCTCATCCTTGGCTAATGAAGGTGCCCTTATGGAAAAAAAATGGTATGTAATTCATACTTATTCTGGCTATGAAAATAAAGTAAAATCAACATTGGAAGATCGGATCAAACTATCCGGCCAAGAAGATTATTTCTCAGAGGTCGTCGTTCCTACTGAAAATGTAGTAGAAGTGGTAAAAGGCGAGAAAAAGACAACTTCAAGGAAATTTTTTCCAGGATACGTACTGGTCAATATGGCCATGAACAATGAAACATGGCACACGGTAAGAAACACACCTAAGGTTACCGGCTTTATCGGTAGTGGCACTAAACCCGTCCCCATCCCCGGTGAACGGGTAAATGAAATCCTTCATCAAATTAGCGAAGGGAAGTTACGGCCAAAACCAAAAGTTTCCTTTGAAAAAGGGGATAGTGTAAGAATAATTGACGGGCCTTTCACCAACTTTAACGGGATGGTGGAGGATGTGAAGCCGGAGAAAGGAAGGCTTAAGGTGTCGGTGAGTATTTTTGGAAGAGCAACTCCTATCGAATTGGAATTTCTCCAGGTTAAAAAGAACTAGAAAGGAGGTTCTGATTAAATGGCAAAGAAAGTAATGGCTATTAAAAAACTCCAGATTCCTGCTGGAAAGGCTACCCCCTCTCCTCCCGTTGGACCCGCCCTGGGCCAGCACGGGGTAAACATCATGGAATTTTGTAAATCCTTCAACTCGCAGACCCAAGGCAAGGGAGACCTCATTATTCCTGTAGAGATTACTATATATGTGGATAGATCTTTTACCTTTATCACAAAAACTCCTCCAGCCTCTGTATTACTCAAAAAGGCTGCCGGGATTATTAAGGGTTCAGGGGAACCCAACAAGGAAAAGGCCGGTAAGGTAACTCCCGAGCAGGTTAGGGAGATTGCTCAAACCAAGTTGCCCGATCTAAATGCCGTCAACCTAGAAGGTGCCGTTAAGATTATTGAGGGCACCGCGAGGAGTATGGGGATAGAGGTGTTAGAGTCTTAAGCTAATTTCAATCTAAGGAGCTGCTCATGTCTGGTCATAAGGGGAAAAAATATAAGGAAGCGCGGGCAAAGATCGAGAGAGAAAAGAACTATGAGATTGATGAGGCACTCAATCTGCTAAGGGAATCTTCTTATGCTCGCTTCGACGAGGCGGTAGATGTAGCAGTACGATTAGGGGTTAACCCTCGACACGCCGACCAGATGGTAAGGGGGACTGTCTTACTTCCCCATGGAACAGGAAAACAAACAAAAGTGCTGGTTTTTGCAAAAGGAGAAAAAGAGAAAGAAGCCACCGACGCGGGTGCTGATTTCGTGGGGTCCGAGGGTCTGGTGGAAAAGATCACAAAGGGGTGGTTGGAGTTCGACAAGGCAATAGCTACTCCTGACATGATGGGAATGGTGGGGAAAATTGGTAAAATCCTGGGGCCGAGAGGTTTAATGCCAAATCCAAAAACGGGGACAGTAACTTTCAATATCTCAGAGGCAGTGGCTGATCTTAAGAAAGGCAAGATTGAATTTAAGGTAGATAAAACGGGTATTGTCCATGTGGCAGTTGGTAAAATTTCTTTTGCCGTAGAGAAGATTCGCGATAACATTGCTTCTTTAATAGACACCATTATTAAGCTCAAGCCGTCAACCAGTAAAGGTGTCTATTTGAAAGGAATCGTGCTTTCAACCACCATGGGACCTGGAATAAAGATTAACCCGGCATTTACTAGACACCTATAGGTGAGTGGATTGACTTTTTAAAGGGGAGGTATCTACTTATTGTTGTCTTCGCTACACAATCCCCGTAAACGTTAGAACCAGGTCATAACCGCAGAAAGGAGGTCTAAAAACATTGGATAAAGAAACAAAGAAGCAAATCGTCTCACATCTGTCAAGCAAGTTCAAAGAGGCCACTTTCGCCGTTTTAACAGACTATCGGGGATTAAACGTAGAAAAGATTTCCCAACTGCGCAGGGAACTTCGCAATGCAAAAACAGACTATCGAGTAGCTAAAAATTCTCTTTTAAAACGGGCTTCTAAGGGAACCGATTTCGAACAACTTCATCAATATCTTTCGGGCCCCACGGCAATCATGCTGGGATATGATGATCCTATTGTCCCCAGTAAAGTGCTGGCAAAATTTCTGGGAGAGTACTCCGAGTTAAATATTAAAGCAGGTCTTCTTCAGGGCAAGGTGTTATCTGCTGAAGAGATAACGGCTTTAAGCCGCCTTCCCGGCAGAAAAGAGTTGCTCTCACAGATCGTCTCTCTTTTCACCCAACCACAGGTGAGGCTGCTTCGTGCGCTGAATTATCTTCCCCTGAAACTGGTTCAGGTGCTAAGTGCCATCGAAAAAAACAAATCAGATAAAAACTAATTAAAACACCGCTAATGGTAGGAGGATTAAGGAAAATGGCAAAGATTACAAAAGAGGATGTGATTGGCTTCATTGAGAACATGTCTGTGCTGGAACTTTCTGATTTAGTCAAGGAGCTAGAGGAAAAATTTGGGGTTTCAGCCGCTGCCATGTCTATGGCCATGGCAGCACCCGCCGCAGCTGCCGGCGAAGCTCCCGCAGCCGCCAAAGAGGAGAAGACCGAATTTGACGTCATTCTGCAAGCAATAGGAGAGAAAAAGATCCAGGTCATCAAGGTAGTCAGGGCCCTCACCGGATTGGGGTTGAAGGAAGCCAAGGATTTAGTGGATGGAGCCCCCAATCCCGTTCAGGAAGGGATTTCTCAAAAGGATGCAGGAGAGGCCAAACAAAAGCTGGAAGAGGTTGGGGCAACTATTGAACTCAAATAGCCTTTAATCCTCGCACGCTTTAATATTATAAGCCATTAGTGAGAAATAACTATAACGCGTGAGGTTTTATTTTTTAGAAACATGATGCTACCTTGCCACGGCCTAGGATACCAGTGAAATATGACTCACCTCAATGGAAGGGGTTGTGTGTGCCACAGGACAGGCCTAAGCGTGAAATTCAAAACTAACTGGGGATCAAGATGGATACTCATGTAATAAACAGATATCATCTTAGAAAGAATTTTGCCAGAATCAAAAAAATACTGGATATGCCCAACCTCCTGGATATTCAAAAAAAATCCTATGAAAGATTCCTGCAGCGGGATGTTAAGAACGAGGAGCTCGGTGATTTTGGCCTTCACGGTGTTTTCAAGAGTGTCTTTCCCATAAAAGATTTCTCAGAAAGCGCTTCTCTCGAATATGTGAGCTACAGCCTGGGTGAACCAAAATACGAGGAGGATGAATGCCGTCAAAAGGAGCTGACCTATTCCGTTCCTCTTAAAGTTCTTCTTAGGCTGGTGGTATGGGATGTGAATGCCGAGACAGGGGCGCGAAGCATCAGGGATGTTAAAGAACAAGTTGTCTATTTCGGCGAGGTGCCGCTGATGACCGACGGCGGGACGTTCATCATCAACGGCACAGAAAGGGTTATTGTCAGCCAGCTGCATAGATCGCCAGGTGTTTTCTTCAATCACGATAAAGGGAAGGCAAGTAGCGGAGGGAAAATTCTCTTCTTTGCCCGTCTCATTCCTAACCGAGGTTCGTGGATCGACTTGGAATTCGATACCAAAGATATCCTTTACGTACGAATAGACCGACGCAGAAAATTTTTAGCTACCGTCCTCCTTAAGGCCCTTGGTTATTCTGAAAGAGAACTCCTCGATTACTTCTACGAATCAGAGAAAATCACCCTTAACCTTAAGGATAATAAAATATATAAACACCTGAGGAAGAATCTCCAGGTGGGAGACAGGGCAACAGAGGACATCATTGATAAAAAAAGTGGTAAGGTCATTATTAAAAAGGACAAAAGGATTAAAGAGACAACGCTTCAAAAGATTAAGGAGGCAAAAATCGATCTAATTCCTATCAGCGTAAAGGATCTGGAGGGGAAATTTGTCTCCCACGATATCGTCGATCCTGCCACTGGGGAGATCCTAATCAAGAGCAATGAGGAATTAATCTACGATAAAATAAAATTGCTAAGGGAAAAGAACATCGAGAAATTTGAAATCCTCTTTGTGGATGATACATCTATTGATTCATCCTTTCGCAACACCTTGGCCCTTGATAAGATCAAAACCCAAGAAGAAACTATGGTTGAAATTTACCGACGTTTAAGGCCCCACGATCCTCCTTCTAAGGAGAGCGCAAAACTCTTCTTTGAACGACTGTTCTTTAATCCCGATTACTATGACTTGGGCAATGTGGGTCGGTTGAAACTAAACTATAAGCTCGATTTTAATATTCCCTTAGACGTGCGAGTGCTCCGCAAAGAAGACATTATGGAGACAGTCAAATATCTCCTTAAATTAAAGTGTGGAAAATGTGAATCGGACGATATTGACCATTTGGGTAACAGAAGGGTAAGAACTGTAGGCGAGCTAATTGAAAATCAGTACCGCATCGGCCTGGTCAGGATGGAAAAGGCTATTAAGGAGCGGATGGGATTACAAGAAGTCGAAACCTTAATGCCTCACGACCTGGTAAATGCTAAGCTGGTCTCAGCCGTAATCAATGAATTTTTTGGATCCAGTCAATTGTCTCAATTTATGGATCAGACTAATCCCCTTTCTGAAATCACCCACAAACGACGTCTTAGTGCACTAGGCCCCGGTGGGCTAACTCGCGAACGTGCGGGATTCGAGGTAAGAGATGTCCACCCCACCCACTACGGAAGAATCTGCCCTATTGAAACTCCAGAAGGACCTAATATCGGCCTCATCTCCTCTTTGAGCACCTACGCAAGAGTTAATGACTTCAGCTTTATTGAGACCCCCTATCGCAAAGTGGTAAATGGAATAGCGACAAGTAAAATAGAATATCTCTCAGCCTTAGATGAAAAAGATCATGCTATTGCACAGGCCAATGCCCCTTTAGACAGCAGGGGAAGGTTCATAAGCCCGCCGGTCTCAGCTCGGCGAGGAGGGGATTTTGTCATGGTCGCGCCAGAAGAGCTTTCCTATATGGATGTCTCTCCCAAACAATTGGTGAGCGTTGCCGCAGCACTTATCCCCTTTTTAGAAAATGATGATGCAAACCGGGCCCTCATGGGTTCGAACATGCAAAGACAAGCTGTCTCCTTAATGAAAACCGAGAGTCCACTGGTTGGCACAGGGATAGAAGCTACCATTGCCAAGGACTCTGGTGTAACGGTAATCGCTCAAAAAGATGGAATAGTGGAGAGTCTTGATGCCAACAGAATTGTGATTAAAGACGATCAAATCGGTGAAGATGAAAAGGATGGAGGGGTGAGTATCTACAATCTGCTTAAGTTTCATCGTTCCAACCAAAATACCTGTATCAATCAAAACCCCATAGTGGCGGTAGGTGATAGGGTGAAGGGGGGGGAGATTATTGCAGACGGGCCTTCCACCGATAAGGGAGAATTAGCCTTGGGGCGTAATCTTCTGGTTGCCTTTCTCCCCTGGGAGGGGTACAACTTCGAGGACTCCATCTTGATAAGTGAAAAAATAATAAGAAATGACTGTTACACCTCTATCCACATTGAAGAGTTTGAGGTTCTGTCTCGCGATACCAAGCTAGGGCAAGAAGAGATTACCCGTGATATACCAGGTTTAGGCGAAGAGGCCTTAATGGATTTAGATGAAAGTGGTGTTATCCGAATTGGTGCCGAAGTTAAATCAAATGATATTTTGGTAGGAAAAATTACCCCCAAAGGAGAAACCCAACTCTCCCCCGAGGAAAAGCTTCTTCGTGCTATTTTTGGTGAAAAAGCCCGGGATATACAAGATACCTCTTTAAAGGTTCCTCCTGGGATTGAGGGAACCGTTATTAATATCAGGGTCTTTTCCCGCAAAGAAGTGGAAAAAGATGAACGTAGCAAGGCCATCGAAAATGAACAGCTCTCTAAAATCTTGAAAGACCAAGAGCTTAAAATCAAAATACTTAAAGAAAATGCGGGTGAAAAGATTAAACATCTACTTGTCGGAAAAACTTCTGCTAAGAGACTGACTGATAAAAAGACCCGCTCCGTTCTCTTGGGAAAAAATCAAAAAATTACTGCCGATATCCTCTCAAATATCCCCTCAAGCAAATGGGAGGATATTGTTGTCGAGAGTAAGACGGCGGAAGAAAAAATCAAGAAAATTAAAGAGCTCTCAGATGAACGGGTTAAGGTAACAAAAACCACCTTCACCGAGAAGATCGAAAGGCTAAAAAGTGGTGATGAACTTGCACCGGGGGTAATTAAGATGGTTAAAGTCGACCTTGCGGTAAAAAGAAAGCTCTCGGTAGGGGACAAAATGGCTGGACGCCACGGAAACAAGGGAGTGTTATCCCGCGTTCTCCCTGCGGAAGATATGCCTTACCTAGAAAATGGAACCCCCGTGGACATCGTGCTCAATCCTTTGGGCGTCCCATCCAGAATGAACGTGGGTCAGATTTTAGAGACCCACCTGGGTTGGGCATCCAAAGGACTGGGCTTAAAAATCAACGAACTTTTAGAGAAGAAGGCAAGCGCCCAGGATTTAAGAAGCGAGATTAATGGTATTTTTGAAGATGGAGAAACAAAGCATCTTATAGATGCGGCAAGCGATGACGAGGTAATAAAACTGGCTAAAGAGCTCAAAAAGGGGATCCGCTTCTCATCGCCTGTTTTTGATGGAGCAACAGAAGGGCAAATCATTGATTATCTGAAGTTGGCAGGACTGCCCGAAAGCGGGCAAACTACCCTCTATGATGGAAGAACGGGCGAAGCCTTCGACAACAAAATCACCGTCGGTATGATTTACATGTTAAAACTTCACCATTTAGTAGATGATAAAATTCACTCCCGCTCCATTGGCACCTATTCCCTTGTAACCCAACAGCCTCTAGGAGGTAAGGCCCAGTTTGGCGGGCAGAGATTGGGGGAAATGGAAGTTTGGGCTTTGCAGGCATATGGAGCCGCACACACCCTTCAAGAATTCTTAACAGTAAAGTCAGATGATGTTCAAGGAAGAACCAAACTTTACGAAAACATCGTTAAGGGAGAGCAAACCATATCTCCTGGCTTGCCTGAATCCTTTAATGTATTGGTAAAGGAACTGCAAAGCCTCTGCTTAAATATAAGCTTTTTTGACATTCCAGACAAAAACTAATTAAGGGGGGCGTGTTTTATGGAAGCAAGCTACAGTTTTTTCGATAAGCCCAAAAGGTCTCTTGATTTCGATGCCATGAGAATCAGCATTGCTTCACCAGAGAACATTCGAAGCTGGTCACATGGTGAAGTCAAAAAACCAGAAACCATTAACTACCGAACCTTTAAGCCGGAAAGAGATGGCCTATTCTGTGCCAAGATCTTTGGGCCGACCAAAGACTACGAATGTAATTGTGGCAAGTACAAGAGGCTGAAACATCGGGGAGTAGTATGTGAAAAATGCGGAGTCGAAGTAATCCCTTCTTACGTCCGAAGGGAAAGAATGGGGCATATTGAGCTTGCCTCTCCCGTAGCACACATCTGGTTTCTAAGAAGCCTGCCCAGCAGAATTGGCAACCTCCTCGACATGACTCTAAGGGACTTAGAAAAAGTTATTTACTTCGAACAGCATATTGTAATCGACCATGGCAACACACCTTTAAGCACCGGTGAACTTCTCACGGAGGAAAGATACCTTAAGGCATTAGTGGAGTACGGAAAAAACTTTAAAGCCGGAGTAGGTCCCGAGGCCGTAAGAGAATTACTTAAGAAACTTGACCTGGAGGAGCTTTCCAAGACTTTGCGCCAAGAAATGAAAGAGACTGGTTCAGAGGCAAAAAGCCAAAAACTAGCTAAACGATTGAAGGTCGTGGATGCCTTTAAACATTCTGGGAACAAGCCTGAGTGGATGATCTTGGAGGTTCTTCCGGTCCTTCCTCCTGATTTGAGGCCCCTGGTTCCCTTAGACGGTGGACGTTTTGCCACCTCTGATCTCAATGACCTCTACCGGAGGGTAATTAACAGGAATAATCGGCTAAAAAGGCTCCAAGAACTGGATGCTCCTGAAATTATTGTCCGCAATGAGAAGAGAATGCTACAAGAGGCGGTGGATGTGTTGTTCGATAATGGCAGGAGAGGAAAAACCGTTACTGGTCGTAATAAGAGGCCCCTTAAATCATTGAGTGATATGCTCAAAGGAAAGCAGGGAAGATTCAGGCAAAACCTTCTGGGTAAACGGGTGGATTATTCTGGACGATCTGTCATTGTAATCGGCCCAGAACTGCGCCTCCACCAATGCGGCCTGCCCAAAAAGATGGCTATCGAACTATTTAAACCATTCGTATACAATCGCCTTATAAAGAAAGGCTTTGCAACTACCATCAAAAGCGCTAAGAAGTTGGTGGAAAAGGAAACCGCCGAGATATGGGACTCCCTGGACGAAGTTGTCAAGGAATATCCCGTATTGTTAAACCGAGCTCCCACCTTACACCGATTGGGCATTCAGGCTTTTGAGCCTATTTTAATTGAGGGAAAGGCTATTCAACTTCACCCTCTGGTGTGCGCCGCATTTAATGCAGACTTTGATGGAGATCAGATGGCGGTCCATATTCCCATCTCTATAGAAGCCCAGATTGAGGCCCGGGTCTTGTTGATGTCAACCAATAACATCCTTTCCCCCGCACACGGGAAACCCATCATCATTCCCACTCAGGATATCGTATTAGGAATCTATTATCTCACCAGAGAAAAGGAAGGTGTTAAAGGAGAGGGCAAAGTCTTTTCGGGGACTTCAGAGGTGAGATCGGCTTATGACAATGGTGCGGTTGACTTACACGCAAGAATACTCGTGAGAATGGAAGGAGAGTTAATTGAAACCACCACCGGGAGGATTATTCTCTTGGAAGCGGTTCCCGAGGAAATCCCTTTTGAGATTATCAACAAAGTTATGGGGAAAAAAGAATTAGCAGATTTAATCGGCCACTGCTACAGACTGTGTAAAGATAAAAAGACTATCTTGCTTTCAGATCGCCTAAAAGATTTGGGATACAAATATGCAACTCGGTCAGGGCTCTCCATCTCTATTGGCGATATGGTCATACCCTCAAAGAAACCAGAGATAATTGATAACGCCCATAGGGAAGTTCAAGAAATTGAGGCCCACTACAAAGACGGCCTAATTACTGATGGCGAACGCTACAATAAAGTGGTGGATATCTGGGCACAGGTTACAGAAAACGTTTCGCGTGAAATGCTCAAAGAACTGGAGACAGAATCCATCACAGACAAAGAGGGTAAGAAAAAGCACGTTGCCAGTTTCAATCCCATTTTTATGATGGCTGACTCCGGCTCTCGTGGAAGTGCCCAGCAGATTCGACAATTGGCAGGCATGAGAGGATTGATGGCGAAACCCTCGGGGGAAATTATCGAAACTCCCATCACGGCAAATTTTAGAGAAGGATTAAATGTTCTGCAATATTTTATCTCTACCCATGGTGCCCGAAAAGGATTGGCTGATACGGCCCTTAAAACTGCAAACTCCGGCTATCTCACCCGCAGGTTGGTTGACGTAGCCCACGACTGTATTATCGGCGAAACTGACTGCGGAACTATGGATGGAATCACTGTTTCTTCTCTCCTTGAAGGAGGAGAAATTGTTGAACCTATCGGCGAGCGAATCCTGGGAAGGGTCTGTCTGGAAGATGTGGTTGACCCTTTTACCAATGAAGTGCTTGCAAAGGCCAACCAGGAGACTAATGAAGAAATCGTAGAGAAAATAGAGCAGACACGCATAGAGCAGGTGAAGATAAGATCTGTGCTTACCTGTCAATCTAAACGAGGAGTGTGTGCCCTCTGCTATGGAAGGGACCTCGCCCGAGGGGAAATAGTCAATATCGGAGAATCCGTAGGGGTTATTGCCGCTCAATCCATAGGTGAGCCTGGAACCCAGCTTACCATGAGAACCTTCCATATCGGTGGAACTGCCAGCAGAAGGGCTGAACAGACAACCCTAGAGGTAAAATATGACGGGCGTATCAAATTTATAAAGCTCTCCCTGGTGAAAGACAAGAATGGTGACCTGGTAGCTATGAATCGTAATGGAGAGGTTGCTATTATAGAAGAGAGCGGAAGAGAAAGGGAGCGCTACACTATCGTCTATGGTGCTCGCTTAAAGGTAGGAGATGGGGACGAGGTAAAAGGCGGCACCCGAATTGCTGAATGGGATCCTTTCTACACCCCTATTGTAACGGAAGTTTCTGGAAAGATAAAGTTTGGAGACATCATAGAAGGCAAAACAATGCAAGAAAGACTGGACGAGGTAACGGGCTTTTCCAGCAAGGTCATCACCGGCTTTAAGGATCAGGATAGTCGGCCCAGAGTCTCCATCAAGGATGATAGCGGAAAAACCATTAAGCTCCCTAGCTCTGGAACTTCTGCGAGGTATTTTATGCCGGTAGGAGCAAATATTCTGCTTGCCGAAGGAGATCCGGTTCAAGCCGGAGATGTTATTGCCAAGATTCCTCGTGAAACAACCAAGACAAAAGACATCACCGGTGGCCTGCCAAGGGTTGCCGAACTGTTTGAGGCAAGAAAGCCCAAAGAAGTCGCCACAATAAGCGAAATTGATGGAACGGTATCCTTCGGAAAAGACGTTAAGGGAAAGCGTGACATCATCGTTACCCCCGAAGTAGGGGATCCCATAGAATACCTCATTCCTAAAATCAAACACATCTGCGTACACGAAGGAGACAAAGTAAAGGCCGGGGAACCCCTTATGGATGGCTTGGCCAGCCCCCATGACATCTTAAGCATTCTAGGGGAAAAAGAGTTGGCAAAATTTCTGGTGGATGAGGTGCAAGAGGTATATCGATTACAGGGGGTAAAAATAAACGATAAGCACATTGAAGTCATGGTGCGGCAGATGCTGCGCAGAGTAAAAATAAAGGAAGTCGGCGACTCAAGCTTCCTGGTAGGAGAGCATGTGGAGAAACGTATCTTTGAAGAGGAAAATGAAACGATACACAAGAAAGGCGGACAACCGGCCATTGGCGAACCATTACTGCTGGGAATTACTAAGGCATCTTTAAGTACCGAGAGTTTCATCTCTGCGGCCTCCTTTCAAGAAACCACCAGAGTTCTCACCCAGGCAGCAGTTGAAGGAAAAACGGACTATTTAATAGGCCTAAAGGAAAATACCGCTATGGGAAAACTAATTCCTGCAGGCACTGGTCTCTCAGGATACCAGGGACTGGGGATTACCGTAGAGGGGGAGGGAGAAAAAAGAGAGCAAGAGAAAATCTAAGAGAAAAAAGTTGACAAACAAGTATTTATCTGTTACAAAAGTCAATTTTTATCATTTAACTTCTTTATGCGTGAAAGGACTCGCTATGCCCACCGTTAACCAGCTATGCAGGAAAGGGAGGAGAAAAACTAAGGGTAAGACCAAGGCCCCTGCACTCCAGTCATCACCTCAGAAGAGAGGTGTGTGTATCAGGGTGTATACCTCTACCCCCAAGAAGCCCAATTCGGCCTTAAGGAAGGTAGCGCGAGTACGATTAACCAATGGGATGGAAATAACCTCCTACATCCCGGGGGAAGGCCATAATCTCCTAGAACACTCGGTAGTCTTAGTACGAGGAGGGAGGGTGAAAGACCTCCCCGGAGTGAGGTATCATGTGATTAGGGGAACCCTCGATTCCGCAGGGGTCCAAGACCGGAAAAAAAGTCGCTCAAAATACGGAACCAAGAAACCAAAATAAATTATAGCCTAGTTAATCATCTGCATGAGGTTGCCATGTCCAGAAGAAGGGTAGTTACCAAAAGACAGATTTTACCCGATCCTAAATACAACGATAAGCAAGTTACAAAATTCATCAATAAAATCATGTGGGGCGGGAAAAAGAGCATCGCGGAATCCATTATCTACAAAAGTTTCGACATCATTGAAAAAAAGACTAACTCTGATCCCCTCAAGCTCTTTCGCACTGCCCTGGAGAATGTAAAACCTATCCTTGAAACTAAATCCCGAAGAGTCGGGGGTTCCACCTATCAGGTGCCGGTGGAGGTAAAGCCGGGGCGCAGAACAAGTTTGGCCATGAAGTGGCTGCTCTCTTTTGCCAGGGCGCGCAAAGAACACTCCATGGATGAGAGGGTTGCTGCGGAATTACTTGATGCTGCAAACAATCGCGGTGCCGCGGTAAAAAAAAGAGAGGACACGCATAAGATGGCAGAGGCAAATAAGGCCTTTGCCCACTACAGATGGTAGATTTATGGCAGTACGAGTTGGTGCACAAGCCACATTCAAAGAAGACCAAAATTATAATCGTAGTGAAAGGCATATGCTAAAGTTGGTGGATGACTCTCCTTTAAGCAAAGTCAGAAATATCGGCATCATAGCCCATATTGATGCCGGAAAAACAACTACTACCGAAAGAATACTCTACTACACTGGAGTTTCTTACAGGATGGGTGAGGTGCATGAGGGTACGGCCACCATGGACTGGATGGAACAGGAACAGGAAAGGGGTATCACTATCACTTCCGCCGCAACCACCTGCTCATGGAAAAATCACCGCATCAATATAATTGACACCCCGGGCCATGTAGATTTTACGGTAGAAGTGGAACGATCCTTAAGGGTATTAGACGGCGCCGTAGTAATTTTTTGCGGTGTGGGTGGTGTGGAACCCCAGTCAGAGACGGTGTGGAAACAGGCAGACAAATACCGGGTACCAAGGATTGCTTTTATTAATAAACTGGACCGAACCGGCTCAAACTTTTTAAAAGTGATAGGGTTAATGAAAAATCGCCTCAATGCTCAGCCTTTGGCACTTCAACTCCCCTATGGTCAAGAAGAAGATTTCAAAGGTGTGATCGACCTCATTCAGATGAAAGCCATTGTCTATGATGAAGATGTAATGGGTGTAAATTATCACCAAGAAGAAATCCCTGCCCACTTAGTCGATTTAGCAAAAGAATATCAATTAAAGATTCTGGAGGTAGCGGCTGATTACTCAGAAAGTGTGATGGAAAAGTACGTAGCCGAAGAGATTGTTCCCCAACAGGAGATTACGGCTGCCATTAGAAGTGCAGCACTTGACCTTAAGATCATACCCGTTTTCTGTGGGTCTGCGTTTAAAAATAAAGGGGTGCAAC
This sequence comes from Thermodesulfobacteriota bacterium, assembly GCA_036446115.1. Lineage (GTDB taxonomy): Bacteria > Desulfobacterota > WTBG01 > WTBG01 > WTBG01 > JAZFSJ01. Next base: position 13,863 of record JAZFSJ010000521.1, read on the forward strand.
CCCTGCTTGATGGAATTGTTGATTTTCTTCCCTCTCCCCTAGAGCTTCCCCCAGTGAGGGGGCTTAACCCAAAAGGGGAAGAAGAAACAAGGGAGGCGAATTACGATGCACCTTTCTCGGCTCTCGCCTTTAAAACGATGAACGATCCTTACATAGGCCAACTAACTTTTCTAAGAGTTTATTCGGGAAATCTTAAGAAAGGCTCTTCTGTGTACAACTCCCACAAAAATAAGAGGGAGAAAGTTCACCGCATCTTGAAAATGCACGCAAATAAAAGAGAAGAGGTACAGGAGATTGCCGCCGGCGATATCGCCGCCCTACCCCTGAAATACACGATCACGGGGGATACCCTCTGCAGCGAAGAACACCCCCTTGCTCTCGAATCCATTGAATTTCCCAAAACCGTGATGTCTGTTGCTATTGAGCCCAAAACACAGGCAGACCAAGATAAACTAATGAGCGCTCTTAAAAAACTGGCAATGGAAGACCCTTCTTTTAGGATTCACCTCGATGAAGAGACGGGGCAGACCATCCTATCTGGGATGGGTGAATTACACCTGGAGATCATAGCGGATCGATTGCTACGCGAATTTGCGGTCAATGCCACTATAGGAAAACCACAGGTTGCCTACAAAGCAACCGTCACAAAAAAATGCCAGGTGGAAGGAAAGTTCATACGCCAGAGCGGTGGACGCGGTCAATACGGGCATGTCTGGCTTGAACTGGAACCCTTAGAGAGGGGGGAAGGTGTCACCTTTACCAACAAAATCACTGGTGGCAGCATTCCCAAAGAATATATAGCCGCAGTTAAAAAAGGGGTGCTTGAGGCTACAGAGAATGGAATCCTGGGTGGTTTCCCAGTAGTTGACCTGAGCATTACCCTCTACGATGGCTCTTATCATCCAGTGGATTCATCCGAGATGGCCTTTAAGATTGCCTCCTCCATGGCATTTAAACAGGGGGTAGCTGCAGGAGGACCCGTTCTTTTAGAGCCCATAATGTCTTTAGAGGTCGTTTCGCCTGAAGAGTTTCTTGGTGAACTGATGGGAGATCTCGCCTCTCGCCGAGGCAAAATCACCTCTATGGAAACTCCTAAAAACATCTCCGAGGTGAAAGCAGAGATTCCTCTTGCGGAAACTTTCGGCTACGCTACGGTACTGCGCTCTCTTACCCAGGGAAGGGCCAATCACACCCTTTCCTTTGATCGCTATCAAGCGCTGCCCAGAACTATTGCTGATAAATTATTATCAAAATTACAATGTGCATAGTAACCTTTTCACACTAGAATAGGAGGCACATGCCATGGCAAAAAAGAAATTTGAGAGGACAAAGCCCCATATCAACATTGGAACTATCGGACACGTAGACCACGGCAAGACTACCCTCACCTCTGCCATAACTAAACTATTGGCGATGAAGGGTCAGGCCGAGCACATGGCATACGACCAGATTGACAAAGCCCCAGAGGAAAAGGAACGTGGGCTCACCATAGCCATTGCCCACGTAGAATATGAGACCGACAAGAGACACTATGCACATATCGACTGTCCGGGGCACGCCGACTATATCAAGAACATGATCACCGGTGCCGCCCAGATGGACGGGACGGTTTTGGTGGTAAGTGCCGCAGACGGGCCAATGCCCCAGACTCGGGAGCACATTCTGCTTGCCAGGCAGGTGAGAGTGCCCTCCATAGTGGTGTTTTTAAACAAGGCAGACATGGTAGACGACAAAGAGCTTTTAGAGCTGGTAGAGCTGGAAGTGCGGGAGCTTCTAAGCAAGTATGATTTCCCTGGAGACGATATACCTATTATCACAGGCAGTGCGCTTAAGGCGCTGGAGTCAACCTCTCAGGATCCCAATGCAGAAGAATACAAGTGCGTTCATGAACTCCTTGATGCCATAGACAGTTATATCCCCCAGCCGATAAGGGAAGTGGACAAGCCCTTCTTGCTTCCCATTGAAGACGTGTTTACTATTTCCGGGCGTGGGACCGTGGTAACCGGCCGAGTGGAACGGGGAAGGATCAAGGTAGGAGAAGAGGTCGAGATTGTAGGAATCAGAAAGACGGAAAAGACGGTGTGCACGGGGGTAGAGATGTTTCGAAAGATCCTTGACGAGGGAGAGGCCGGAGACAACATAGGGGTGCTTCTGCGCGGTACCAAGCGGGATGATGTGGAGAGAGGGCAGGTGGTGGCAAAGCCGGGTTCCATTCCTCCCCACACCAAGTTTAAGGCTCAGGTATATATTTTGACCAAGGAAGAAGGGGGAAGGCACACGCCGTTTTTCAACGGGTATCGCCCCCAATTTTATTTCAGGACCACAGACGTAACAGGAACCTCCACCTTACCGGAGGGGATAGAGATGGTGATGCCGGGAGACAATGTAGAGCTCACAGGAGAGCTGATTACCCCCATAGCGATGGAAAAAGAGCTCAG
>JAZFSJ010000522.1:0-9748 GCA_036446115.1 Thermodesulfobacteriota bacterium
TAGAAAGAAACCTGTTACCGGCAGGTGCCGAGAAAGCCCAGCCTGCCCGGTTAAATGCGAAGCATATTTAACTAGGGTAGGCGGGGATGAATCGGCACAATTCATAAATAATCAAATTAAATAACGGGATGCCCCGCGCTGTGCGCGGGGAGCATCACTTATGAACATGGTTTACCCTATAAAAAAACTTTGTTTGAAAGTGTGGTTTATGCCAATACATAAAAGGGCATACTGGTCAGGAGGTAAAGTTTAGTCAAAGCTTTCTAACGGGGTCTACTATTCTTCTTAATCCTAAAAGAATTTACCCGTTTTTTATTTTGCCGATAGCCCACCTGGCATGGGAACTCACCAGTGGGTCTTCATCCTTTATCGCAATCTCAAGGCATGGCAAAGCCTGTTCACTAGCAGCATTGCCCAGCGCAACAGCAACATTCCTCCTCAAATATCTTCTCCCCCCCATAATGAAACCAAACATTTGTGATTCATATTTTCTTTCATACTCACCCTCACTTATATTCATCAGGGGTATAAGTTCAGGATAAATAATTTCGTCAGGCAATTTATCCGTTTCATTCACCTTGAGGTTCTTGTTATAAGGACACACATCACTGCAGACGGTGCAATTTGCAGTCCTGACACCTATCTTTTCTCTCACGTCTACAGGTATTGCTTCTTTTAAGTGACAAAGGTGGTAGATAATACATCGGTCAACCTGGAAAGTATAGGGAGAAGAAAGCGCACCTGTTGGACACGCATCAATGCAGCGCGTACATGTTCCACAATCTCCTTCCAAAGGTTCATCAAGTTCAAGCGGTGCATCTGTAATGATCGTCGAAAGCGATACCCAACTGCCAAGCTTCTTATTTATCACAAGAGTATTTTTGCCGCGTATCCCAATCCCCGCCTCCAGCGCCTTAACCTTCTGAGGAAATCCTGCAAAGGGTGAATCGGCATTGATTCCTTTTGATTTGAGATATTCTATTATTTGGGAAGATTTTGACGCTGCCTTGTTCATAATATTCTGATTAAGGTAAAAATTCCCGATTGCCCCTCGTGGCACCTCATTCCCGTCGTGAGGACCAGTCCCAAAATATACATTTCTGCCATACACTATAACCGTTTTTGCACTATCCACAAATTCTTCAGCATCAAAAACACTTACATTACCACTCATAGCCGGGTTTACTTCTCCCATGATTTTCAGAGTGTCTGTGATTCTTTTTTTGTCCTCTTCACTGAAAGGAGTTGCAGGTGCAATTCCTACAACTTCAGCTTCACATTTCTCTTTAAGAAATTCTTTAACCTGTTTTGAAGCAATCATATGAAACCTCCTAATAAAATTATCCTTTACTTCATATCCCATACCCCACATCTTACATGTGCGTCACATAGTAATAAATAAGTGGTACATGGGGATTCTTTTGTAGACTAATTGAAATACTCTGGAAGAAACTTTAACACTTCCATTTTAACTAGAATAATTAATCCTCCAGTATATACCAGCGATAGAATGACATCCTTTATCAATTCACCTTTAGTAAATTTCGACTTCACATCTGGATTAATCATACACACAATACCCTTATGGAGAAGAACAAATCCCGCAACGTTGCTCAACCAATAACCCCCAATTAATCCGGGGAGAAAAAGTTTGTGTGATATAAGCCCACATATCAGGCCACACATATATGCGATAGGGAAATTGATAAATAAATCATTCCAAAAAGAAAGTGGGGAAAGGAGGTAACCAGAAACAGATAGTAGTGTACATTTCAATCTTTTATTGCCCATTGCTTATCACGAAGTTTTTATACAACAGAAGATAACTATCTTCAGTCCCTCACTCCACATCCTTTTCTGGCGGAGCATAGGTAATTGTTTCCCCTATTCTTCCATAGTTTCCCTGATATTTAGTAATATCCATACCGAAGAGCATCAGCGGATCGGCTGCCTTGATCATCTCTTCCTGCCCTTTGCCTAAAAGCTCCTCATTAATGGTCAATGAGACAACATCACCTATAAAGTTATTCTGGTCCTTACTGGGACGAATTACCTGGTCCAAACGGCATTCGATATGCTGGAAACATTCCTCAATCCGGGGAGGCTTTACCTTAAGAGCCGGAAGCGGCGTCAAGCCTGCCTTTTCAATTTCATTCACTCCTTCAGAGTAAAAACGACCGGCTTCAACCACCTTTTTAAGAAGGGAATAAGGTGCATAGTTAAGGACAAACTCTCCTGTAGCCTCTATATTACGTGAAGTGTGCCATGTATTGTTGCCACCGAGAAGCATCTGGGGTTTTTCCGGACTTGAACAAAACGGGAGTATAAGTCCAAAGGGGGCCGCATTCACCCTTCCTTTAGCGTCAACTGTGGTTACAATAGCTATTTGAAAGGTAATAATCGCGCTGTACAGATGCCACATGAAATCAGGGGTCACTTCTTTTTTCATATTCTCCTCCTAAAAGTAAAAGATTAACCACAGAGAACACTGAGAAAAATCTAAATATAAAAGATTTAACTACCCATACCTTCCCTCTTTTCTGTGCTCTCACTCTATTAGTCTATGCAATTATCTTTTGTACCTCCTTCTAATTTTTATGTGCCGCAGCCCATCAGCATAACAAACCTTTTATTCACCATCTTCAACTATGTGAATAACTGGACTTCACTTTATATACTTTGTTCACCGCCGACATATTTTCTAACGCTAAAATCACTATGTTTTCTATCAAGGAAAATCCTATGTGAACTACAGAAAATTAGAGTTCACAGAGTTTTTCAATTACTTACTCTCCGTGCCCTCTGTGGTTTGATTTTCCCAGTCTTTTACACAACTCCGCTGATAATGCCTGCGTCATTTGGCCCCTTGTACGGTATCCGTCTGGTTTCCTTCACACCAGCTTTAGCTAACATTTCTTTAATCTGTGTTTCGGAATAAGACTGTCCCTTTGGGGTATTAAGTAACATGTTGAGCGAAAAGATTGCTGGGAAGAGGGGATAATCACAGGTCTCTTCCAGGATGAAATCCTGAATGAGAACCAGACCGCCTGGTTCCATTAGCGATAAAGTTTTTTGAATAATCCTTTGACAGTCTTTCGGCCCTTCTCCATGGAGAATATGAGATAGCCAGGCGACATCATAGGAACCTTTAATCTCTTCCTCAAGATAATTGCCGGCCATAAAATCAATGCGTTCTTCCAGGCCAAACTGCTTTACTGTGCGGAGAGCAAAAGGTCTGGTAGTAGGAAGATCAAAGATAGTTGACCGTAGCTCAGGATTGGCAAGACAAAAATGAATAGCATAAGTGCCAGGACCTCCGCCCAAATCAAGCAGGTGTCGTCTTTTACTGAGATCAATCTGTGCTGCAATTTGGGGAGCGTTGGCCATAGCAAGGTTGAACATTCCCATCAAAAAGTTCTCTCTTTCTTCTTCTTCATTATAAGGTTGCCGACGCACCTGTTTTCCACTCTTGACCGCCTCAGATAATTGCGACCATGAGTTGATAACCTGGCTGTGGTGTAAAATCAAATAACCAATATACCGGGGTGATTGTTGTACCAGGAGAGATTTGCCCTCGGAGGTGTTAGCATAGCGGTTGTCCTCCTTGATCAGAAGCCCCATGCCCGTCAATGCATTGAGCAACATGGTGATCCCTCTCACATCTCCATCCAGCTTCTGGGCAATTTCTCCTGCTGCAAGGTCCCCATCACCTATTGCAGTAAATATTTCTAATTTAACACCCGTCTGCAAGGTGCAGGCTTCCCAGTAACTTCCCGCGGTCCTGAGTATCCTCTCAGCGTCCCAAGCACTGTTATGCTTCATTGGACTCCTTTCGGCTTTTACCCTAATGAAGTGAGAAGTTTCTGTTCACAACCTGCCCGCTAAAATCTCCGAAAGTGTTTTATCAGTTTTTTCCTGGTTTCCGAGAGTCTCAGGATATACGACATGAATCAACTCGCGCAGCACTATTTTTTCCATCCTCTCACGGTCTTTAAAAATTTTTCCTTCCTCATCATTTTCAATAACGATGCAGATAAAATCAAAATCCTTGTCCCTTATCCGATCCAGGTTGCTCGGCGACAACATCTCTTCGCCTTTAAATAAATTAAAACCACTCCCAGAGCTTAAGGCATCGTATTCTTCGCATGCGGTCAGCATAAGCTCAGCGTGAGCTAGGTCAAATTTCTCCAGCCACTTTTTACTGATTTTACCTATTTTTTTGGGAATCAGCTTACCCACTTTAACCTTCCCCAGGTCATGCTTATAGGTAAAACCCCTGTATTCTTTTTCTTTCATCATTCCCCAAAGTCCAGGTTTCAATCTTCAGGAAAATCTTTAATCTGAAAGTCCCCGTTTTCCATGGAGAGATATCCTCCCCTGCCCTCATCCCAGCATGGAAGAACAATAAAATATTTATTGCCATCATATCTTTTGATCACAGTATGATGAGAATGCCCGCAGATGATCGCTTCAATACCCTGACTAAAGTTTTCTTTAATCGTCTCCTCTGAAAACTGAAGTCTCCACGACTCCTTAGCGCTAATCACTTGTTTACTCTTGAGGATGAATCTCTCTGCCAGGGCATTTTCTATAAAACCGGGGAGGAAGGCATCCAGTGCTCTGTAGATCGGCCACTTTGTCTTTCTGTAGTTCTGGAATTCAACGTCGTTGGTGTAGAGCAGATGACCATGAGTTAAAAGGAGGGATTTACCTTGAAGAACTATTCTCTTGCTCTCTCCCAAGAAATCGATTCCGTACCTTGAGAGCATCTTTTCTCCTAAAAGGAGATCACGATTACCTATGAGAAACCCGACCTTTGAACCATTCCGGTTTAACCCGGAGAGCGCATCAAATACAGCTTGATTATCCTGCATCACCCTTCTGTTATTAGCCCAATAATCAAAAAGGTCGCCCAGGACATAGAGATCTCCTCCACTGCTTTTTACCATTTTGACAAAAGCAAGGAACAAATCCTTCTTCTTCAAATCATCTTTTTCCAGATGAACATCAGCTACGAAATAGATTCTTGAATTCATACCATTCAACTGCAGATTAATTTTCACCGCAGAGTACGTGGAGATCAAATAAATGTTTTACCGCAGAACGCTGAGTGCACAAAGTTTTAATAAGGTTTTTCTGATTTGTTCTTCTCCGTGGTCTCTGCCTGCCCCGTTTACCCTGTTAAATATCTATTTAAAAAAGATCTGTTTATTAAATACATAAGATTGATGTATAGACAACATAGTCTGGGAATAAGCTATCTATTTAATAGGGTTAAATGAACAATTATTTAACTGGGGTGATCTTTGCGGTAAATACTACTTCCAAGCAATGAGCAGTGTGATATTGGGCAACTTAATAGCATCAAGTGCCCTCTGGTCAAAAATATACTGGTTTGGGAAGAAGTTATCAAGTAAGGGTTTTATATCTTTATAAAACAAGGGATGAGCCCCGATCTTTTTAAATACCTCATCATAGGCATACAACTGACCGGTATAGTTAAACCAATCCCCTAGTACCAGGATATCTGCTACCTGAGCAATATTCTCCATTGCCTTAAAATTTGCATAGTTTAGTGTGTAGCGCTCATATAACAGTGTGGGGTAAGTTATTTTTGTGAGCAACTCATCTGACGGTGATTCTACAATATTCCAGAGAAGTGTTTCAAGATGTGCTTGAGGATAGACGCTTTTTAGCTTCGCTATGTTTTCGAGAATAACCGGCTGAGCATCAGTTGCAATAAGCGGTAACGATTTATTTTTTTCACTCATCCGCTTAAGCATAATACCAGTTAAATTTGCTTTGCCTGCACCAATCTCTAGGAAGGTGTTCACTCCCGCGAGATCAGCCAAACGCAGGGAAAGATCTGTTATCATTTCACCAAAATATTTATAAAAAGGTTCCTGGGCAAGTTCTTCAAAGAGCTCTCGTAACCGGGGGTTGTTCCAATCAAACTTCCCTATATCCTCCATTTCAAGGATTACCCGCATCATCTTCATCTCCGCGTGAAACACCTGTGGAATTTCATCATCTCGTATTTCTTCCCGATCTGCTATCTTTTGCGAAGCCTTTGCCCATACCTCCCATTCGCTAAAGCGTTCTACTAAATGATCGACATATTTCTTCTCCAAATCAACAATCTTTTCTTCAAGCAATTTTCTTGTGAGCACTGCTTAACTCCCTAGTTATCATTTGGTTTTACACTTGTGGTTTCATAATAAACTGTCAAAGGGAAACCAACTTGTAGAGTTTCTCAACCTCATCTTTTGTGAGATGACGATACTGCCCCTTTGATAAACTGCCTAGGCCCAGAGATCCTACTCTCACGCGTTTAAGCTTCAAAACATGGTGGCCAACGGCCTCGCACATCCGTTTCACCTGCCTGTTTCTCCCCTCATATATTGTCATCTTCAACCAGCAATTTTTTGCAGTCTTTTTCAGGAATGTAACCTTAGCAGGAAGTGCAATACCATCTTCCAGCTGCACACCGTTTCTTAAAGGAGATAACTCCCGGGAAGTAGGAATATCTTTCACTTTTACCTCATAGGTCCGAACAACCTTGTATCGAGGATGTTGAAGCTTGTGAGCCAGCTCGCCATCATTAGTCAAAAGCAGGAGTCCTTCAGCATCGTAATCGAGACGCCCAACGGGGAATATTCTGGTAGTAACATTATCGAGCAAGTCTACTACCACCGGCCTTTCCTGAGGATCTTTTAAAGTAGACACATACCCGGCTGGTTTATTCAATATAATATACACTTTTCCGGGAAAGGATTTAATCAGCTTGCCATCAACCTTTACCTTGTCACGTGTCGGGTCCACTTTGGTTCCAAGTTGAGTGACAATATCCCCATTAACCATAACCCGGCCCTCTGTGATAAGCTGTTCAGCCCCTCTTCTTGAGGCTATTCCGGCATGAGAGATAACCTTTTGCAGTCTTTCAAGCATGGTACATACTAATAGAATTTAGATTAAGCTGTCACTTCAGCAATTGGGCTTCGTCAAGAGTTCCCTGCGGGTCTGAGCCTCAGGGCCGAAGACAGTCGAACGAATCATGGAATACTGGAATGATGGAATAGTGGGTAAGAATAAGTTTGAAGTAAAAAGTACCTAAAGTTAAAATTTAGACACTTTAGTTCACTGAATACTTAAGTCACTTTTGCTTCATCATTCCATGCGTGAGGCAAAAATTTCAGCCTTAACAAATACCCTTGGCTTATAATAAGTTGCAGGAATTCCGAGATGTTATTCAGCATCTTTTTTAAACAGAGGAAAATCTGAATCCTTCAACTGCCCAATTTCTTCCATGGGGGGTAAACTGGCAAGGTTTTCCAAACCAAAGATTTCCAGAAACTTGGAGGTGGTTCCATAAAGAAAGGGTCTCCCTACTACATCCTTTCTTCCCAGCATGGTAAGCAGTTTTCTTTCCAACAAAGTTTTCATCACACCAGCACAATCCACTCCTCTTATTGCCTCTACCTCAGCCCTGGTAAGGGGTTGCTTGTAGGCAATAATAGCGAGTGTCTCTAAGGTAGGTTGACTTAAGTGATAAGGTTTCGTTTTTCTCAGTTTCTGAATCCAATTAGCATAGTCGGATCTGGTACAAAATTGATACCCATGAGCAACTTCCCTGATAAAGATACCCCTATTAAGATCCTGATATTCCCGCATTAGTTCTTCTATGAGTTCCTTGAGCTCTTTTTTAGGAATATCCTCTATTACACCTCTAATTTTGTCCAGGGTCAAAGGAGTTTCAGAGGTGAAAATTAAACACTCTATAATTGTCTTAGTTTTTTCTCTTTGAGATACATTCTGCTCCATTTTTCTTCTCACAATAGTTTATAGTTGTCATTTGTAAGTTGTCAGTTGCCAGCAATCAGTCATATTCTTATTTCTCTATTACTGTGAACTGGAGACTGTGGACTGTTTACTCCCTGAACCCTGTTTTCATTAGGTAGTAAGGTTGTTAATTTGTACTTCACTTTTTAAAGAAATAACCCGTATCTCTCCATAGGGATGCACTTGAAAAACCTTTACCGCCCGCAATCTCATCAGCTCTAAAATCGATAAGAAAGCAACGATAATCTCATACTTGGTGGTAACCTCATCAAAGAGGGATTGGAAAGTAATCTGCTGATTTTCCTTCAGCTTCTCCAGGATCGCAACCATTTTATCCTTCACCGAAATCTTCTCAACAGTAACCTCCATGAAGTCACCTGCGAGGTCTTTTCTTTCAATCACCTTCCGCAGGGCATCGACAAGATCGAAAAGGTTTACTTCAATTACTGCGGTGTCCTTGTCTACCTGAAGGGATTGCTCTTCTGACTGGATCCTGGTGAATATGTCTTTTTCAAGTAACTCTCTGTCTTTTAACTGATGGGCAGCTTCCTTATACCTCTGATATTCCAGAAGATGCTCCATCAATTCAGCCCTGGGATCTATTCCTTCATCACCTTCTTCCTCGTCCTCGGATGGTGGCAATAACATTCTGGATTTTATCGCTGTAAGTGTTGCAGCCATGACCAAAAATTCACCGACTACATCAAGGTTAAGTGCCTTCATCAAATCAAGATACTCGAGATATTGATCGGTAATAACGGCAATGGGAATGGCATAAATATCAACCTCATTCTTTTTTATGAGGTAAAGGAGCAGGTCCAAAGGCCCTTCAAAAATATCCAGCATTACTTTATATGCCATCGCAAATCCTTAAGCAGCAGCGTTGCAATCTAAACGGACGAGTATCTTAAATTAGGACGCAGATTTTCGCAGAAAAACACAGATAAAAATCAAAGTTAATTAGGTCTGCAAGTTAATACACCTTGTAACTCACAATTTTTACGAAGTCGTCATCTATTTAAAGCTTAATGGCCTCCCTAACCTCTTCCATAGTCTGGCGGGCAATGCTTCTTGCCTGCTCGGTCCCTTTATTGAGAATTTCCATTACCTTCTCGCCATGGGACAGATAGTATGCCCTCTTTTCCTGAAAGGGAGCCAGGTGGTCAACCAGGTTACCAGCCATCATCTTCTTACACTCCACACATCCAATACCCGCCTTCCTGCATTCACTGTCTACCATGCTAACCTGGTCATCAGCGCTATACAATTTGTGAAAAGAGAATACGTTACATATATCGGGATCACCCGGATCGTTCTTTCTTTTCCTCTGGGGATCGGTAATCATCTGTGAAACCTTATTTTCTATCTCCTTGGGGGTGTCTGACAGGTAGATAGCATTATTGTATGACTTACTCATCTTTCTCCTGTCAATACCCAGCACCTTGGACATTTCCGTTAAAATCTGCTCGGGTTCGGGAAATACGTTCTTATAAAGATAATTGAAACGGCGCACGATTTCCCTTGTGAGCTCGAGGTGAGGAACCTGGTCTTTACCCACGGGTACCTTTCGTGCTTTGTACATGATAATATCGGCAGCCTGCAGAACAGGATAGCCAAGAAAACCATAGGTAGTGAGGTCTTTATTAGACATCTCCTCCTGCTGCTCCTTATAGGTAGGATTCCTCTCCAGCCATGGAAGCGGTACAATCATTGAAAGCAGGAGGTGGAGTTCAGCGTGTTCTAAAATCTTGCTCTGAATAAAAAGGGTGCTCTTTTCAGGATCAATCCCCGCACTGAGCCAGTCAATGACCATATCCTGGATACTGTCTTTTATCCCCCCGGTGTTTTCATACTCACTGGTTAACGCATGCCAATCCGCCGCGAAGAAAAAGCAGTCATATTCATTTTG
>JAZFSJ010000523.1:0-2204 GCA_036446115.1 Thermodesulfobacteriota bacterium
CCTCGAGAATGTTATGTGGTACTGCCGGAGGAGCCCCCTCATATGGCCTGTCAAGATTGCGGCTTTTTCCCGGCTCTTCAGCAGGGAATATATTTTTTCCCTGCTGTCCCGAAACCAAGCCTCTTCCCGTAAATATTTTCGGAGCTTTCGTCTCTGCTAATGAAAGGTGGGCCGGCCCATGGCATTTGAGACATGACATCTTTGATATTCCGGTATCCGGATTCTCAATAATGTATTCTGCCACTTTCTTGTGTACACCTTCTCCGGCTTCAAGAAATACTTTAGATCCTGAATGACATCGAAGGCATAAGTCGTTTGAGTATCCACCTTCTCTATAAAGTTTGATCTGTTCCTCACCTGAGCCGGTAGGAGTACCTGTAATCCAATAGTAAAAGTGCAGGAGTCCGGTACCCTTTGCTTTTCCTATTTCTACCACTCTATAACCTGCATGGCACTGGTAACATTGACCGTGCTGCAAAAAACGATTTTTGTAATGAGTGGCAGCTAGTGTATTACTGCTTTTATCTTTCATATCATCAACATAAATACCCATGGCGCTGTGGCAAGAACCGCAAAATTCTACTTTTGTAGACTCTTCAAAAGTAGAGAAGGAAGCAAAAACAAGTATAAGAAATGGCAATATCAGCAGGTAAACGAAACGCTGCAAATTTGCTGACGGTATATTGATACGTAAACGTACAGAAACCCTCATAAAAGCAATAAGGATGATGGCTAAGATTGCCAGCACAAGAGAAATTCTTTTTGCCCACTGGACGGGGTCTGACACTACCTGGTACGGTTTTTCGAGAAATTGCAAGGATGTATCACCGCCCTGGGCAAAGGCGATACCTGAAATTAATACTATTCCAACAACAATAAATTGCTTTAACATTGTATTTATCATGCCTTCTTTTAAAGGAGAATTTGAAAATCAAGCATCACTCACTAAGACTATACCTAACACTCACTTTTTTGTTTTTATAAATTATCAACCCGTTGTGCCGATATCTTTAGTTTTTGATACCGGCATTCGACTTTGAATAACTTTGTCTATATTATTTTTAAGGGCTGGTATATAATCATGTAGTTTTTGAAAATCGTCTTTGGCAATAGTCATGACTTCGACTGAATTAACCGCTCTTGCCGTTGCGTTGCGGGGCTTATCAGTCATCAGCGCCATCTCACCAAAGTAATCTCCCGGTCCTAATACGGCGAGAACCTTCTCTCCTTCATATGCATCTTCCTTTATTATCTCAACATTACCATGAATAATGGTATACACAAAGTCTCCTTTGTCACCTGTTCTAAATACAATTTCTCCGGGTGCATAATTTACCTTTGAAGTTCCATGACGCGAGATGAAACTGACAATAGTAACTACAAGATATAAGGCAATACCAACAAGAAAAAGCGGCTGAGCTATAAGCAGAAAGAGTGTAAAGGGAACAGGATGGAGTTTCAGAATGGCCGCAAGCGTAAAGCACGTCGCTATGAAAATAGAAATTTCAGCCAGGAATAATATCTTCCTTGAAATCCTGGGCTTGTGAAGCATCATGATAAATCCGGTTGTAATATTACGAATATCCATTTTAAAGCTCTTTTGATTTAAATATTATTTTTTATGATACATATTGCTTATGAAATGATTTCTACCTTTTCTATTTTAACTGCACATTTTTTAAAATCCGTTTCTTTTGATATAGGGCAATACGCATCCAGAGTCAGTACGTTGACCATTACATCCTCATCAAACCAGGGGATATAGACCATTCCTTCCTGAGGTGTCACCCTTCCGCCAATCTCTGCGTAAATGTCTATAGACCCCCTTCTGGAAGAAATTCTGATCTTGTCGCCACTGGCCAGGCCAAGCTTCTTTGCATCAACAGGGTGTAAGTTTGCGGTTGCGTGAGGATATGCTTTATAGAGGCTCTTTACCCTCCTCGTCATTGTCCCTGTATGCCAGTGTTCCAAGACTCTCCCTGTACATAACCAGAAAGGATATCCTTCATCAGGCACCTCTGCAGCCGGTTCGTAGGGACGCAGCCAGATGGTAGCTTTATTACCCTCTTTCTTTTTCCCATAGAATTGTATTCCCTTCCCCTGTTCAACATAAGGATCAGAACCTTCCCTGAAACGAATGAGGGTTTCCTTTCCGTCAACCACAGGCCATCTTAATCCTCTCGTCTTATGATAGCTTTCAAAGG
>JAZFSJ010000524.1:0-2124 GCA_036446115.1 Thermodesulfobacteriota bacterium
CAAGGCAATAAAAAAGAGACTGCTGGAGATGGGTTTTGTCAAAGGAACTAAAATCTATGTTGAGAAAGTTGCCCCTTTGGGAGATCCCATGGAGCTCGTCCTTAAGGGTTATCACTTATCCCTGCGACGATCTGAGGCAGATGATGTTTATATTGAAAAGGTATAAAAGGAAAGCAGCTCATCAATATACATATAATTCTAATACGGAAGGTATCGATATGTTAGCACAACAAAAAGCTGAGGTGGAAACATTGAGAGTGGTAGGGAAAAAGAAGGTTTTGAAAGTTGCACTTTGCGGAAACCCAAATTCCGGCAAGACCTGTATTTTTAATGCCCTTACCGGAAGCCGCCAGCAGGTGGGGAACTGGTCAGGGGTAACAGTTGAAAAAAAAGTCGGGAAAGTAAAATTTGGTGATTACGAAATGGAGGTGGTTGACCTTCCCGGCACCTACAGTCTCACGGCATTTTCCATCGAGGAAATTATCGCCAGGGACTTCATCATCAAAGAGAAACCGGATGTCGTGATAAATGTCGTCGATTCAACTAATTTTGAGAGGAATCTCTATCTAACAACCCAGCTGGTTGAGCTGGGAACACGGGTGGTATTAGCACTTAATATGAGCGATGAAGCCAAGCACAGAGGGATAATAATAGACAAGAAAAACCTGGGACAGCTTCTGGGAATGCCGGTTGTCGCAACTGTTGGTAACCGAGGGAAAGGGGTAAAAGATCTACTCAGAGAGGTTATTGCGGTAAGTGAAAAAAAGGAGCCGTTGTCACGACACATCCACATCAACTATGGAACTGAAGTTGAAGAGGAATTAAAGAAGATCCAGACAGAGATCAGGCAGGATCCCGAATTGACAAAAATTTATTCAACACGATGGCTTTCCGTTAAGCTTCTGGAGCATGATAAGCAGATGGAAGAAATTGAGCACGACTCTTCCAATGAAGATAATATTATTAACCAGGTCAAGAAAAGCCACAATCATCTTGAAGAGACGCTTAACGATGAATCTGAAGTTATCTTTGCCGACAGACGCTATGGGTTTATCAAAGGTATCATACATGAGGTTTACGGGCACAGGACAATGGACAGGCTCACCCTCTCGGATAAGATTGATAAGGTTTTGACTAATCGACTTCTTGGAATCCCTATTCTTCTTGGGCTATTGTGGGTAATGTTTCAGACAACATTTACCCTGGGTGCATACCCTATGGAATGGATAGAAGGGTTGGTGGGAATAACAGGCAACCTCTTTTCTACCATCTTACCTGATGGACTTGTAAAAGAACTGCTGGTAGATGGTATTATCTCAGGTGTCGGGGGAGTCTTGGTATTTCTTCCCAATATTTTGATTCTCTTCTTTTTCATCTCACTGTTTGAAGATACCGGCTACATGGCACGTGCGGCATTCATCATGGACAGGGTGATGCACACGGTTGGGCTGCACGGGAAGTCTTTTATTCCAATGATTATTGGGTTTGGCTGTAATGCCCCTGCTATAATGGCTACCAGGACACTTGAGAATAAAACGGACCGGACACTTACTATTTTAATTAATCCTTTAATCAGCTGCAGTGCCCGCCTTCCTGTATACATTCTTCTTGCCAGCGCCTTTTTTGCTCAAAATGCAGGTAACGTTATCTTCGGCATTTATTTAACAGGCATAGTGCTTGCCATTCTTGTAGGTCAGCTCTTTCGAAAGACGCTTTTTAAAGGAGAGGCCGCTCCCTTTGTTATGGAGCTTCCACCCTATCGTGTTC
The DNA here is from genome assembly GCA_036446115.1 of Thermodesulfobacteriota bacterium. Lineage (GTDB taxonomy): Bacteria > Desulfobacterota > WTBG01 > WTBG01 > WTBG01 > JAZFSJ01. The sequence continues at coordinate 1,768 of JAZFSJ010000524.1, forward strand.
CCCTCCTTAAAAGTGTGCTTATCCATATGTGGGAAAAGGGTTCCATCTTCTTAAGAAAGGTAGGTGGCATTATTCTGACTGCCTCCATAGTGATATGGTTCCTCACGGCCTTCCCAAAAGATATTCAGTTCTCAAAGGACTATAGTGCAGGGATTACTGCTGTTGAAACACGATACGAAAATATATTCCCCACTGTAGCGAACGAAGAAGAGAGAGCCGGTCTCAAAGAGGAAATGGAGACAAAAATAGCGGAATTAGAAACACTAAAAGAAAATGAAAGACTTGCTAAAAGCTATGCAGGTCGCATGGGTAAATTTACAGAACCAGTCATAAAACCTCTCGGGTTTGACTGGAAAG
>JAZFSJ010000525.1:0-5623 GCA_036446115.1 Thermodesulfobacteriota bacterium
TCCCTCTTTTACAAGTGGAGCGTACTTCCCAGTATGTATTTCAAATAATCTGACTTGAACTGCACTAGTGAAAAAGACGATAATATAAAAGTCGCTCATTAAAAGTAGACTGTCAAGCGATAATACTTACTAATGGTAGGAAATGAGATTTTTAAAAGGTGAACATCCATTGTTCGAGATCGATCGCACCTGCTTTTTCACCGATTTCGAAATCTTTTCTTATTGACTTTACTGTTACCCGCTATTATATTTAGCAGCGGACCGGGGGAGACTGTATGGAGCAAGATAGAGGAGAAGATCTATCTCTTCGAGTCTTCTTTTTCATGAGATGCGGTTGATGGGGCATACCCTATAAGACAGAGGAAAAGTCTAAACACTAAAGAGGTGCAGTGATGAAAAAATCTTTGTTAAGAGTGATTGTGTTCTTTGGGCTGATGACAATGCTCATGTCAGGTTGCATGTATACGAAAGTCCAAAGGCCGTATGATAAAGATTATGATGAAACGGAACTGGGAACGAAAGAAGGCAGAGCTTCGTTTCGCTCGGTATTCTGGTTTGTCTCGTGGGGCGATGCCGGCACAAGAGCCGCTGCGGAAAATGGAGATATCAAGGTCATACGACACGCTGACGCAGAATACTATATGGTTCTTCTAGGTCTTTATACACGTGTTACTACGGTGGTCTATGGTGACTAAGCGCTTTCTTTTTCTACTTATTATCTTGATGATTATCTGCTCTTCGGGCTGCGGGCTCTTATACACCAATGTGACGAGGCCTCATTCCAGAGATTTCAATAATACCCCTATTGGTTCAAAGAAGTGTACTATCAGTGCTCACAAGGTTAATCTGCCTTTAATGCCTTTGACCACATCACGAGTCTCAGCAGAGTGGGATACAGAGCATATTAACGAGGCTGCACAAAAAGCAGGGATCACAAAGATCTACTATACAGACCTTCGGACTCAAGAAATCCTGCTCAATACCTACAGGCGAAGCACCCTCATCATATACGGTGACTAGGAGGATGTCTTAATCTATGTAATTAACATAGTCCATGCTCCATCCCTTCTGCTATTTCCTCCACGCCCTTTACTTCTTTTCCCGTACAGAGTCATGTAGTGATCTCTCCTTATTTTCGCTGAAGGAAGCATTCCATTTATATTAGCTTGACCATATTTTCCCTCTTGGTTATAGTGTGTATACATTTTTCAATGGAGTCTAGGAAGGCAACTACCATGACGGATCGCTCAGAAAAGTGGCCTGTGATTGGGGACCGTATTTCCTATATTAGACAGTTAGCAAACGGTCTTGATGTATTAGATGTAGGGTGTACAGGGAAAAAGGCAGATGGACGTATTCCGAATCCATCTACTACACTTCACCATTCAATTGAGCCTGTATGTAAATCGCTTTTAGGGGTTGACATTGATACAGAAGGGGTGAGCCGTATGGCAGAGGCTGGATTTAAGGTGATTTGTGATGATATTACTTCCATGAATCTGGAATATAAGTTTGATTTAATCATAGCAGGGGAAATTATTGAACATTTGTTAAATCCCGGTTCAGCGCTTACCAATCTTGGAAGACATTTGAAACAAAATGGCAAATTGGTTTTAACAACCAGTAATCCTTTCTACTACCGTCAACAATCTAAAATTTTAAGACGCGGACATATTCAGGTTCACCATAAACATACGGCCTGGTATGACCCCCATACGATTAGTGCTATGCTAAGTGGTTCCGGTTTTATGTTGGTTAAAGGATGTTGGTTGTCATCCAGAAGAAGATGGAACCTTATGACACAAGTGGCACGCTGGCGAAAATACTGGAATCCCAATTTTCTGGTCGAAGCCAGGTTGAAGGAGAAAACCCCGGACCTTTTAGGAAAATATGAATAGAAGGCATAGGATAAAAGAGCTTGTTTTTATCAAACGATTTCTTTGGGGATAGAATATCATGTTATTTAACGGCAAACCTTATACCTTAGACCGCATTGTGCGCATTGTCATAACTGTGGGGTTGTTAGGGGGGCTGGTATGGCTCCTGGGCTATTTAAGTGACGTACTAATCCCCTTTACCGTTGCCCTTCTTTTGGCGTACCTTATTAATCCACTGGTGCTTTTGGTTCAGAAGAAGGTGAAAAACCGCGTTGCGGCTGTGTTTATCAGTCTGTTTGCCGTGTTAATCGGGGTAACACTTTTGGCCTGGCTTTTCATTCCTATGATCACAAAAGAGATAGCGCATATGGGAAAGATTTTGACCGCGGTGGTCGGCAACTCAGACCTGGCAGAACGAGCAGCCAAACACCTGCCGCCGGATCTCTGGCAGGCAGTCAAAGATTATGCGGCGAGAAAGGAGGTCCAAGATTTCTTTAAGACAGGAAATTTTTGGAGTATCGCCGAAGGTGTAACCCGCAAAGTCTTGCCGGGTGTGTGGGGGGTTATTGCCGGTACGGCAAGTTTTATCATGGGTTTGGTGGGACTGGCGGTGATCGGACTTTATCTCGTATTTTTGCTCTTTAATTACCAGAAGGTTAAAGAGAGTTGGAAGGATCTTATCCCGACTGCTTACCGGGAGGCGGTTACGGGATTTGTTGAAGAGTTCAACCTGGCCATGAAACGCTATTTCCGGGGTCAAGCCGCGGTGGCCTCTATTGTGGGTGTTTTGTTTGCCCTGGGCTTTTGGATCATCGGCCTGCCTATGGGCATTTTACTCGGTTTGTTTATCGGCCTTTTGAATATGGTCCCCTACCTGCAAATTATCGGTCTTATACCTGCCTTTTTACTGGCTCTTGTCCACGCGCTTGAGATTGGGGGCAACCTCTGGATGATTCTTTCGTTAACCGGATTGGTCTTTGCAGTTATTCAAGCTATTCAGGACGTGGTATTAGTCCCCAAGATCATGGGCCGGGTAACGGGCTTGAGCCCAGCCATGATTTTGCTGTCTTTATCTGTATGGGGAAAGTTGTTGGGTGTCTTCGGATTGCTTATAGCCCTTCCCATGACCTGCCTGCTATTGGCCTACTACCGGCGTTTTCTGGTTACGACCGAAGTGAGGGATTCTACCCTGCCCTCTGCTGGCGAATAAAAGGAAAAAAGCCCTCTTTGAAAAATAATGAGCCAGCTTCTTCTTCCATGATTATCTAAAGATTCTATTGACAGATGAGTTTCTTGCCCCTATAGTAACATTCTTTATTAACTTGGTGTGTGAAGATGTCTTGTAAACTATAAAGAAGGAGAAAAACGTATGATCAGTCCCCATGGAACAGATGAACTGAAACCATTATATATTGATGATGAAACAATGCGCCAAGCCCTGGTCAAAGAGGCTGAGGGTCTTCCCTCTCTGGACGTTTCCTCCCTTGCAGCAACCGCCGCGGTAATGATGGGCGGAGGATATTTTACCCCACTTAAAGGGTACATGACTGTGGCAGATGCGTTGAGCATAGCTGATAGTATGAAGCTTACAAGCGGTCTTTTTTGGCCTGTTCCTTTTATGAATATAGTGAAGTCTGATCAAATAACGTCCACTATCAAGGGTGCCAAACGCATTGCACTTCGTGATCCTAACGTTGATGGTAGACCGGTACTTGCAATCCAGGACATTGAAGCGATCGAGAAGATAACAGAAGATCAGATCGTTCATATCACGGAAAAGATTTTTTGCACTACTGATAAGAATCACCCCGGTGTTGCAGCATTTGCTTCTCAAGGGGATACTGTTATTTCAGGACCAATCCAGGTGCTAAGCCATTCTTATTTCAAGGAAAACTTTCCGGGTACCTACCGAACTGCTGTTGAAATCAGACAGATGATCAGGGATGCCGGCTGGCAGCGAGTGGTAGCGTTTCAAACGAGAAATCCCATGCACAGGGCCCACGAAGAGCTCTGCAAAATGGCCAAGGAAGCAGTCAATGCTGATGGCATTCTTATTCACATGCTGCTTGGTAAGTTAAAGAAAGGAGATATTCCGGCTGAAGTTCGTGACGCCTCTATCAGAAAAATGGTTGAGGTGTATTTCCCACCCAATACAGTCCTGATCACAGGATATGGCTTTGATATGCTCTATGCCGGACCGCGCGAAGCGGTCCTGCATGCAGTTTTCCGGCAGAATGCCGGCTGCACCCATTTGATTGTAGGAAGGGACCATGCCGGTGTTGGTTCTTACTATGGTCCTTTTGATGCTCAGAAGATTTTCAGGGAAGAAGTGCCGAATGATGCGTTGAAAATTGAAATTTTTGAGGGGGATCATACGGCGTGGTCCAAGAAGCTGGGAAAGGTGGTTATGATGGGGGGTGTCCCCGATCACAGCAAGGAAGATTTTCTGTTCTTATCAGGCACTAAAGTTCGTGAGATGCTTTCAAAGGGTGAACCGTTACCCCCGGAATTTGCTCGACCGGAGGTTGCTAAAATACTGATGGAATATTATCAATCTGAGTCGGCACGCAGTTAGTTCAAGGAGTTTTTGCTTTTTAATTTATCAAGAATTGAATGAAAATTTTTACCTGCCTGGCATAATTCAAATCTTTATTATTTGTCTTTGACTATAAAATAAAATTACCCGCTTTGCGTGTAGTCGCTTGCTTTTGTGTTGATGCTTCAGGTTCCACTCCTTCATTCCAAGCCTGCTTCCCAATAACTTACTCAAGTACCACATTAGGCCTACTTATCCCAACTTCATTGGCAAAAAAGCTTTACAGGGTAGTCTTCAGAGTGTAGTATAAAGTTCAAAGAAAATAGTTATACATGATAACTATAGGTAGTAACAATGCATTATCAAGAAGCGATCAAACTTTTCAAAGAGAGACTCAATGAAGTATACGGAGATAAATTAGCAGGCATTATCCTTTATGGTTCTGCTGCACGGAATGAACAAGATCAGGAATCCGATATTGATATACTTGTCTTATTAAAAGATATTGAAAATTATTGGGATGAGGTGCATCGAATTGGAGATATAACATTTGAAATCAATGATTATTTTGATTACAAAATTTTCATTTCTGCAGTTCCAGAGTCGGTAAAAGAGTTTCAGAACAAAAAAACCCCTTTATTCCTAAATATAAAACGTGAAGGGGTGTCTATATGAGAGAAGAGATTACCGAGATAATAAAAAAAGCCAAGAGAAGTTTGAAAGCAGCACAAAAATTATATGAGGATGGAGAATATGATTTTTCAACATCTCGGGCATATTAAACAATGTTCTATATGGCAGAAGCAGTTTTATTAACGAAGGATCTTTCTTTCTCTAAACATTCTGGCGTTATTTCAGCATTTGGGCAGCACTTTGTTAAGAGTGAAATATTTGATAAGAAATATCAAAAGATGCTTTCTGAAGCATTTGAGATAAGAAATATTGGAGATTATAGTTTCAGCAGGAAAATTTCTAAGGAGGAATTTGAAAGGATTTTTAAAAATGCCGAAGAATTTTTAATGGAAACAGAAAAATTCCTTAAAAGAGATGGATGACGATGCAAGCCTAAAAGAAAAATGGAAAAGCTGGCTTCTTCATGAATAAATAGCTACTCTCATTATCTTAACCAATATAAGCTGTATCCTCGCAAAGTTTAAAATCTCACATTTGATTTATGTGAGATTTTATATATTTAACCAAGAATGATATC
>JAZFSJ010000526.1:0-2117 GCA_036446115.1 Thermodesulfobacteriota bacterium
CTACGGCTTGAAAATCCTTGCTGCAACGCTTGTTTCACGATTTTGCTCCTCAACATATTTATGAATATGCCTTCGTCGTAAAATCGCTCCAACTGCTCGTTTCGCTACGGTTTTCTGCGCCTCGCCACGACGTCTACTGCAAAATCTGGGTTACAAACTATACCACAGAGTAAACAGAGAATTTGTATGTCAAAATATCGGATGATTTTGACTTTTCTAATCTCTGTGTCCTCTGTGGTTTCATATTTAAATAAAATCCTTCAAAAAGACCTTACCCCATCCTTCTGGGTTAACGCGTTCCATCTTTGAGCGTAATTCTTTTTGTATGAGTGGAGGTTTGGTAGCATCAATTCCTAATTTACCTCCTACTCTTAAGGGGGGAGCACCAGGAAGGTCAGGGAGTGAAAGATCATAGGGAAGTCCCACAGTTCGATCGACGTTCACCATATCCATCTGGGGGTTCATTCTCACCCCAATAGAGTAGAGTATATCTTCTGCATTGGTAATATCCATATCTTCATCTACCGCAATAGCAATTTTGGTAAACAGTAGTGAGGGTGAGTAGAGAGTAGTCATGAGAGCATCTCTTACCTGCTCAGCGACAGCGGGTACCATTTTGATAATAACGATGAATAAACCACCCCATGATGGAATATGTACCTCCTTGACATTTATTCCTTTTCTTTTCAGTTGATCGTATAAAAGTGCCTCGCACGGAAGGGCAACAAGACATTGATGATCGGTATATGGGGTGGCGTTTAAGTGGCGGAAGATGGCGTCTTCTCTCATGGTGATGGCTTTTATATCCATCCCTGGTTTTTTTGCAACACCCGAAGAATAGATGCCATGAAACTCACAGAAGGGGCCTTCATCCTCCATATCACCAGGTGGAATCTCCCCCTCAATCACAATTTCTGCATGTGCAGGAACAGTGATATCAGACATTTCACATTTAACCATATCTATGGTTTCGCCTAAGAGGGAAGAAGCGAGTTCATGCTCGCTATAGGTGTCATGGGGACCAAAATAGTTAGTGGCGATCTCAAAACAGGGGTGGTGTCCGATGACCACCGCCATTGGCGCTGCTTTCCCACTCTCGTGGTATTTTTGGAGTATTTTCTTGCTATGGGGTGAAAAGAGGCTTACGGCTACACGGTGAGGTCCTTTGATGTGGATACGATGCATGGCGACATTTTGTGCACCTGTATCTGGATCTTTGACTACGCACATCCCGGAGCCAATATAAAGGCCCCCATCTTTCGGTGTATGGAGGCAGAAGGGAATTTTACTGAGATCCGCCTTTTCTCCTTTGAGTACTTTAGCTTTTACGGGACCGGTTTTTAGCATACGGGTTTTACCAGGTCCTTTTACTATCCTTTTTGCCAACTCAGGTACAACCTGGTCTGGGTCAGTTTTGAGGGCAATGGCCTGAGTATTTCGTGTTTTTATCAAAAGGTCGCATACCTTCCAGTCAGGATACCCTTTTATATTTTCAAAAAATAGGGGGCGATCACTTTGAGAAACTAGATCACCCAATTGAGTGTTTGGGTCTACTTCTTTTTTTATTTTTACTATTTCTTTTTTAATATCTTTCAAATAAGTTCTAAGAGAACTGGGCATATATCCTCCGTTTATAAATGAGCCTGAGAGCTCAGATTAGTGTTCGCTTATATCCGGCAAATATTCAATTGTCAAGGAAAAATTACTGAGTAGAAGGGCATTTATTCAGAAAAGTTTCCAAGGGGGATATATAACACAATTACGCAATAATTTGCAATAGGGATAGTACCTATTTTTACAAAAAAAACCCCTTATACAAGGGGAAAGATTGATAGTGATAAATATTAATTGAATTAATAATTGATAAAAACTCGCTTTTTGATGGGGTAAGTATAGAAAGATTAAACTTGTGTGTCAGGACAAAAGCCACAACAAGATGTAGGACTATGTCTCGTGCGTCATATGAGAGAATTTGGATATTGGATTCTTAATGGTCTTGACATAAAACTTCTTACTACATTCAATTTTATGAGTCAAGGGAAGATTTGACCCCTGTTCGTTTCTTTTCTGCTTTGGTGTTTTTGTTTATTTTGTTGGCGGTTTGATATTTAGGCCAT